>JALFJX010000037.1 GCA_022775905.1 Methanobrevibacter sp. | reverse complement strand
ATTTAGATGTTGTTTCTGATGATGTTTTTGTTGATGATTTTGATGATGATTTTGATGATGTTTTTGATGTTTGTTCTGTTGATGATTTAGATGTTGTTTCTGATGATGATTTAGATGTTGGTTATGATGATGATTTAGATGTTTTTTCTGATGTTGATTTAGATGTTGTTTATGATGATGATTTTGATGATGATTTAGATGTTGGTTCTGATGATGATTTGGATGATGATTTGGATGATGATTTGGATGATGATTTAGATGTTGATTCTGATGTTGATTTGGATGATGATTTAGATGTTGATTCTGATGTTGATTTGGATGATGATTTAGATGTTGATTCTGATGATGATTTAGATGTTGATTCTGATGATGATATAGATTGGAATGATGAAGATTTTGATAATAATTCATTTTCCTTTGATAATTTAGTTTCTAAATCATATTCGTTTTCAAAAACTCTTCCAGTTTATGGTGCTGGTTTAAGCACAAATCATAATTCAAATAGTAATGAAACAACTGAAATCACTGTATTTAATTTTAATTCAAATAATGAAAAGGAATTAATACTCAAGAATAGTGTCATATCATTTAAATCTATTTTAAAAAAAATTAATGTAGAATCTAATGATAATGAAACACAAAACAATACTAATAATGATGTAGATGAAAAATTAGATAATGAGGATGCACATAATATTAATTATTTTAATATTTTTGTAATTATTATAATTTTGATTTTGCTGATTATTGTATATAAGAAGTTAAATTAAGAAATTTAATTTCTTAATCTTTTTTTATTTTAAATATAATATATTTTGTACAATTATTGTTTATTTGTCAAAAAAATTGATATTTTAATATATTTTGAATAATTATATATGTATCTATGAAAGATTTATTTGATTACTGTGAATTTGGAGACTTAAAACTCAATAGTAGAATTGTAAGAACGGGATTGTGGGAATCTGAAAGAGAAAAATCCGGTAATTTAACTCCTGAAATTTATAACCGTTATGAAAATATAGCTGCCAGTGGTGTTGGATTAATAATCACTGAATTAATCTCTCTTTATCCACGTGATGCATTTTCTAAATGGTCTCATACAACTCATTACACTCAATTTGTTCGTGAAGCGAAGGACCTGACTGATCTTGTTCATGTATATGATGTTCCTATCTTTGCTCAATTAGGTTTTGTCAGATATAATAAAAAAGCAGAACAGGACATATCTGTGAATGATATTTCTATTGAAGATATTCGTAAGATTCAAACAGACATGATTGTTGCAGCTCAAAAAATAGACTTCGCAGGTTTTGACGGTATACAACTGGGTCTTGGAAACTATTATTTCCTCTCCCGTTTCATAAATCCAAGTTTCAATTCAAGAGATGACAAATATGGTGGTAGTACTTTGAATCGTCTTAGGATGGTTTTAGAGATGATTAAAGTAATCAAAGAGAACACAAACCTCCATATTAATTGTCGTTTAAATGCATTTGACAGTTCAACTAATGGAATGACTCTTGAAGAAACAATTGAAGTAGCTAAACTCCTTGAAAAGTTCGGTGTTGATTCACTTCAGATTACTCGTCCACGTTCACCACAGTTCTTTACACGTGAAAATAAGGATAAAAATCCATTAATTGATGCAACTTCCAAAATAATTGAAAATATTAACATTCCAGTTATTTTAGGTGGTGGGGCAACTAGCCAAAAACAGATTAATGATATATTAAATGAAACTGATATTGATTTTATTTTAATGCAAAGGCCTTTTGTTGCAGATCCGAGCTTTTTAGTGGATTGGCAAATTGAAGGGGACGGTGTTAGCAGATGCATTGCTTGCAATAACTGTTACTGGAAGAAAACATCAACTTGTTTTATAAAAAGCTGTAGTATTGATAAATAATTATTAAAAAAAGAAAAAAGTTGTACTCAATTAGAATGTTTGAGTACTACTGTCTGGACTTAAAGAAACACTTTGTGTATCTAAAAGATTATTGTTAGTATCGTATAAGTTGATTTCAGCAAAATCAGGATAATATTTAAATGAATCAGCACTTTTTACATTAATATATCCTGATGAATCAACAGTTTTTGTAACCATATTTCCTTTATTCAAACTTGATCCATCTCTTGAATACTTGATTTGTATAATTACTTTTTCACCTGAATGCTCAGAACCAACATCAATGCTTGCATATGTCTTTGCAGATAGACTGCTTCCTGTTGAGAAACTACCCCCAAGTATTGTCATTGCACTAGTAGCCGGTGCAGAACTTGAAGATGATGAAGAAGATTGTGTTGTCTGTGGAGAATCAGTTGATTGAACTGGATTTGAATCGGAAGCCGCATTATCTTGGACTTGCTGGCCATCACTGTTATTTGCAAATCCGATATATGCAAATGCACCTGCAAGTGCGATTGCAATAATAATCAATGCAATAATTATGTACTTAGTGGTATTATCATTACCTGACTTTTTATTATTGATTGAATTAATAATATTTTCATGGCTTGCTTCCTTCTTTTTTAAAGGTGTTCCACATTTTTTGCAAAATTTTGCAGAATCATTATTTTCACTATTACAATTTGGACAATACATTTTTAAATATCACCTCTAATTATATACTTATTTAATAATATGTTATTCACAATATTAAAAATTATTTATTGTATTGCCTAAATTTTTCAATGAAGTTTTCAAGCTCTTCTTCAATTTGAACTAATGTAATAATTGGTTTATGAGTCAAAAGAGAATTCAATGTTATTAAAAAAGGAATAGCTTCACCAATACGAATATTATTGAAATCCAAATCCTGATATATGATTTTAAAATTTCCATTTGTATGCTGGTATATTTTAAGGCCTATCGGAACAAAATTAATCTCCTCTTTTTCAATCAATGTTTCCAAATCTTTTGTTCCTTCCAATATGTCTTCAAATTCAATTTTTTCCTTTTCCAATAGGGGTTCTACAAAATCAAATCTAATATCATAATCATATTTTGAATAATGGTTCCTGAAATAGTTGTCAACCATCAGATAATTGATAAAAAGCTCATGGTTTAATATTGAATATTTCTTATTATCTAGAATAAATTCCATGATAATATTAAGTAAAAAATAGTATAAAAAACTAGTTTATAATAAAACTAGTTTTCTTGTGGTGTATATTTTTTAATGGAAATCTGTTTGAATTTCCTGATAAATAATTTTGCCCAGATGTATCCAACGGTTCCTCCAACAAAACAACCGAATACAACACCAGCATATATTCCTTGTAATCCCCATCCGAAGATGAAACAGAATATATAAGCAAATACTGTCTCCAAAATTAAAGATCTAAGGAGGGTAATTAATAATGAATAAGTTCCTTTTCCAACACCCTGGAACATCATTGAAGACATGATTCCATGAGGGATTGCAAGAACAAACAAGCTCAATATTTCTATTGCAGTTGCAATTTGAGGTGATAAGCTTGCACTAGCTGCAGTATATGAGAACACAGTTGCAATTGGAGTTGCGAACACAAACATTATTGCTCCAAGAATAATGGAGATTACAAAACCTAATTTGATTGAATAGGAATGTGCAGTTTTTAAATTTTTATAGTTGTGTGCACCGTATGCAACACCTGCAACGGTTAAGACAGCAGTTCCAAGACACATTAATGGAATCATTGCCAATTGTACAATTCTCATTGATGCAGTATATACAGCCACTGCAGTTGTTCCTGCAGTAATTACAAGCATTCCGTTAATCATGATTGCAAGAGCTGAAAATACAATTGTTTCCAATGTTGATGGAATTGCAACTTGTAATGTATCAATCATTAATTTCCCCTGATAATCAAAGTTTTTAAAGGACATATCAAGATATAAATCTTTTTTACCCCAGATCCAGTAGCTCATAATAACACATGACATGATTGCAGATATTACAGTTGCCCATGCTGCACCTGCAATTCCAAGATTCAATATATAAATGAATATCGGGTCTAAAATAATGTTTAATATTGCTGTAATTGCAATTGCAATGGTTGCACGTCTCATATCTCCTTCGGATCTGAAAATTGCTGATGCAACTCCTGAGTATACAAATACAAATAAAAATCCGAATATGATGTAACTGTAGTCCATTGCATACTGAATAGTATCTCCAGCACCCATGAATTGTAAGATAGGTACCATGAATACTTCAATCAATACTGTAAATATTACAGATACGATTACTGATAATAAAATAGCATGTAATCCTGCATTGTTTGCCTGTTTGTGATTCTCAGCACCGATGTTTCTTGCAATTAATGAATTTGCACCAGCACCAATACCATTTCCAAGTCCGACTAAAATCATAAATAATGGTGTAATAAATCCAATTGCAGCTAATGCATCTGCACCAAGTCCTGCTACCCAGATACTGTCTGCAATATTGTACATCATAATGAGTAACATTGAAATCATCATTGGAATTGCAAGTTTTACAATAGCCTTTTTAGGATCTCCAGTAATTATTTCAATATTTTTACTTTTACTCTCGCTCACTTTTTAATCTCCCTTTCATTTATTTCTATAATTCTAATTGCGATTTCTTTTAAATCTTTTCTTAATTCATCTTTATTGATTAACTCTTCAGTAAAAACTTCGTTTTCCCATTTCTTGAGGATACAAATACTTTTAGTAAGTGTATCTTCTCCTTTTTGTGTAAGAGAAACAATATTTTGACGTCTATTTTCATCGTCAATCTTTCTAATTACCAATCCATCGTCTTCCAGTTTTCTAATGGATCTTGCAACTGCACCTTTATTGATATTGCATCTTCTAGCAATTTTTTCCTGATTAACTTTATTTTGGTGAGCTATTTCATATAATACGTGCAATTGACTATAATTAATGCCAAATTCATTTAAACTGTGGTTTAAGAAAAATGTTTGGCCTCTTGAGATGATGGATATTAGTATGCCAATGGGAAGTTTTGAAGAATCAACCATATTGTATTCTTCATTAACCATGATATCTTCCATTTAATCTAAAAACGAGGTTAAATCATAATTTTCTTTTTTAACTTCTTTAGTTGTTAACTGTAAAGTTTTCAATGGTTTTATTGAGGAGTCTTCCATTTGTTTGAAACTTGATTCAAATCCTCTGCTTCCTGCAGTCAGGAAAAACTTCACATTATTAAATTTACCTTCGTTTTGCTTTAAATAGGATATTACTGGATTAGCTACTTTACCTGCCCATACAGGTGCTCCAATATAAACTACATCATAATCTTGTGGATTGTATTTCAATGATTCTAATTCCACAATTTTTCCAGTAGCACCGTCTTTTGCTCCACGGGCATAACCTAACTTTCCTTCGTAATTTACTTTAGGTTTGATTTCTTCAATGTCACAGTTTAATTTGCCTGCGATATCTTCAGCCAATCTTTTTGTAATATTTGATCTCGAATAATATGTTACTAATGATTGCATACATTATTATTAATGTTTCATACTATATAAACTGTTGCCTTGATAACAATTGCAATATCAACAATTGCTGTTGCAACAATAAAAAAAGAGATGGGAATTTTATTCCCTGAACTTTAATCCGATCTTAAATGCATCAGCAACCTTCTCACCCATCCTGTAATATGCATGAGTCACATCATCATAAGCCAAAGGATTCAATGCCTCAAAATTAACCTTATTTTTTTCATTCAGCACATCTTTGTCTGCTTGAATATTGACGATTTCTCCTGTAATTTGAGTATGGCTTCCAACTTCTTTGATAGTCATTACTTTACATTCCAGGGACACTTTAAATTCATTGATGATCGGTGCATTAACAAAATCTCCCTTTTTTGTTGTAAAATTAACCTTATCAATCTTATTTTCATTATATCCTGATTCTATTCCAAGATAATCTGCTTCACCTGCATGTTCTACACTTGGAAAACCAATGCAGAATTCTTCACGTTCCAAAATACTAACAAGGGTTTTTCTTTTTAATGTTGAGTTAATTGCTATCATTACTGCTGGAGGCCTGTGGGAGCACATTGTTGCAAAAGCAAGGGTACATGCATCAACATTGCCTTCCTTGTCATATGCACTTGCTATAACTGCAGGTGCGGGATACATCATTGCTTGTGGTTTTAAATTAACTTTCATAATACTTATTAATTTCAAAGTAGTATAAATAACCTTATGAACAAGTTAAAAATAGCTAAAACAATTTCAACAATAACAAATCCGCCGATAATCTGCATTCCATTATTTTTCATAATCTGTCTGGTCTTGTCATTTGAAAATGGAATGTTCAATTTCAACAAATTCATTGTTCTGGAGTTGATTTCATTGATTTTTGCATCAATTCTACCTATGGCAATCATTGTCTATTGGGCTAAAAAGCTCAACACTGACAAGGATATATCAAACAGACAAGATCGTTTCACTCCATTGGTAGTTGGAATTGTATCCTATTTCATTGGTTTTTTAGTATCATTAGCTTTAGGACTCAGCGATTTTTTAACTGCACTTCTTTTATGCTATTCAATCAATACTGGTGTTGTCCTATTGATTACTGCAAAATGGAAAATCAGCGTCCATACCACTGGATTGTCAGGTCCTGTCGGGGCGTTGATTTTACTTTTAGGACCAATTGGAGCATTATTCGGAATTCTTTATCCTATTTTAATATGGTCACGTGTTACATTGAAGAAGCATACTCTTGCTCAGGCTATTGCAGGTGGAGTTCAAGGGTTTTTCCTAACTGTCCTTGAGATGTATCTGTTTATTTCATTGTTTAACTTCAATGCAGGCAATTTGGTGCCTTTAATTGACTGCATATGGTATATTCTAGCTATAATATTTACTCCAGTGATACTGGGCATATTGGCATATAGCAATATAAATATTAAAAAAACAGTTTTCAATGTAGTTACAATAATAGGATTTGTGGTATTTTTAGTTTCTGCACCATTAAGTGCATTCATTGTTTATATTGTAGTTTATTTGACCAGTTATTTCATAAGTTTATATGCAGGTAATGCTTTTATCTGGTTTGATATTTTAAAATAAGTTATTAAAGTCAAATTCGGACAGATTACAAACTTCATTAAACTGATTGCAAACTTTTGATTGTGTTTTTTCATTTTTTACAATCAGATTATTCATATTGGAACAGGCGTAGGTTAATGAATGCTCCAAATCATTGCTTACATAATCAATGATTAAGTCAAATTTGTAGTCACCATACTGTCTTTTATAGTTCCTATTGAACATTTCAGTTAAATCAAAATCCAATTCGGTTCCTTTTTTCACGAATTTGTTTAATTTTATCTTTTCGTTGACAGTTGGGTTTAAGTTATGTCCTATTGGCATAAATTCAATATTTTTTGGAATATTTTCAAATAATTCAATATGATTTTCCTTGATATTTCCTGCCCAAGGTCTAAATGAGATAAAAATATTTAAATTGTCATCTGCATGTTCAAGCATTTCAATAAGTTGATTTAGTGCTTGAGTATCTTCCATAGATCCAGTATAAATTAGAATATTCTTATTGGAATTATTGATAATTTCAGTTTTGCAGGACTCTTTTCCATTGATTACAGTATCACATATATGTTCTGCACTGTCAATTGAATCATATTTGCAGTATTCATCAATGAATTCAGAATCATCATAGTTTTTTGGTGAATTTAATTCTTCCAATAGACCATCAACAGTTTGAACCTTCGGAAACGGCAAGTCTTCAATAGGGAAATATAATCCTCTGTCTTTTAGGTATTCATCCTGATCATAGTTAAATATAATGATTTTTCTGCGAGTGCTTGCAAAATCAAAAAATACGCTGGAATAATCAGTAATAAGAACATCAGCAACATTTAATACATCATAACTTTCAAAGTCTGTAGGATATGCCATGATATGTTCATATTTGCTAAAGTCGATTTTTGACTGATTATATGGATGGAACTTGACAAATAAAATCTGATTATCGGTTAATTTCAAGTTTAATTTACTTAAAAACCTGTCAACATCATTCTTTTGCTGTTCATCTTTTCTGTCATTAACAAGCCCCTTGAATGTAGGCATATATACAAAGACTTCCTTGCCTTTTAAGTTTAATTTTTCTTTAAAAATAGCATTATCCTCTAAAAAAACACTATTTCTCGGATAACCTTCAAGGAGAAATGTTCCTTTATAGAACTTATCAATCATGTATGCATGGGACATTTTATCCATCATATATTCATTTGGGAATAAGATATAATCACTGAAGAAAAATGATCTTTGAATAATACCGATAGTATGCTGTTCTGATGGATTGTCAAAACCCATTAATTTCAATGGAGTTCCATGCCATGTATTAGTGACTATTTGACCAGGCTTTTTGATGTATTTATGTCTGATGCCAGAATCAGTGAAAATGTATTTGGCTTTATGCAATACTTTGGTTGCTTCATCTTCATCTGTTATGACTTTAGTAATGTTTAGAGGGTAATGGTTGATTAGGCATTCAATTTTTTCTTTAATGTCTTTTGTTGCATATACATATATCCTAAAATCACCATATTTTCCATTGGATAACTCTTCAGCAATTCTAAAAATGTTTCCTGTAAAATCCAAACCGTTTCTTGACTCTAAATAGATAATATTTTCATAAATCTTATCATTATGATAACTTTTATAAATAGCAGTATTGTCTGCACATTCATTCAAGTTATTGATTTTATCCATTAAAGCCATAGTAATCACAAATAATTGTTATGTATAATATATTTGATAGTTATAGTTAATAATATTTAATTTTCAAATTCGTCAATTAAATTATTTGCAATTTTCCAGTCATTATGGTCGTCTATTTCAGTCCATTTAAGACCATTTGTTAGCACGTAGTCGATGGTTGTATCTCTTGAAAGTGGCTTGTATGCAAAATCATAATAGTTTTGCCTGTCCTCGTCAATTAGCTGAGATAATATTTCATTAAAATGAGGTAAATCTTCTTTAATGACCTTTGAAACACCTATAAATTCTCCGGTAGATGATGGAATATCAATCTCTTTTCCGATTTCAGATATGATTCCGTTAGCTATTGAATTATCAGCATTGGTTTTCATATCGTCTAAAATCAATTTGAATGACTCTTCATTTAAATCCTTGAAATCATCTACAATCAAACTTGTATTGTCTGTTTTTACAATTCTTTCAATGATTTTGGGATCGACTACATTGTCTCCATTGATTAAAATGAAATCATCCGGTTTTTCATTTTCAATATATAAACTTGCAAGATATGTTGATACAGATGTGTTGGTTTCATTATATTCTTCATTTTCAATAATCTTGATTGAAATGTCCAATTCATCTTCAAGTTTTGGAGCAATTTCCAATACTTTCTCTTTCTTATATCCAACAACTAAAATAAATTCACGGATTCCTGCATTCATGCAGTTTCCAATCATTCTTTCAAGTAATGTGAGGTTGTTAATTTCAAGTAATGGTTTTGGAATTTCATCTGTAAGTGGCCTTAATCTGGTTCCCATTCCTGCTGATAGAATTACACTAATCATAAAATCATCTTTTTATTCAATATTGTCCCATAATTTATAAAATGCTTTTTTAGGTGTTACCTTTTTAATGATTACATCATATACGAAGTTTACAATGTCGCTGCAAATATTGTTTTTTGAACAAATGTCCTTAATTGCCTTGATGGAGTTTTTACCCTCAAATAAAACTCCCATTGTACTTTCATCCATAATCAGCCTTTGGCCGTATAATACTCCTAAAGTATGGTTTCTACTTTCACGGGATGTGGAAGTCAAAATCAAATCTCCAAAACCACAATATTCATGGACTGTATCGGATTTACCTCCAATAGCTTCAATAATTGTTATTGTATCCTTAAAACCTTTAGTCAATACTGCAAATCTTGCATTCTCGTTAATGTTGATTCCTTCACAGATACCATTAGCTATTGCATTGATGTTTTTCAGGATGCCGCAAAATTCGATTCCATATATGTCATCGATAATCTTAACTTTAAACTGTTTTGTTGACAATACTTTTTTCACTTTAACAGAGTTTTCATAGTTTTTAGAAGCAATATTGGTTACAGTTGGCAAGTTTAACATTATTTCGGACGCAAAATTAGGCCCTGATAATGCAACATAATTGTCATCGAAATATTCTTCAATCAGATTGCCCATTGTCTTTAATGAAGGGTATTCAATTCCTTTTGCTGTTGTTACAATAATAACGTCATTTTTCACAGTTCCCTGAAGATCTTCGAGGGTTTTTCTAAAAGCAGAAGAAGGAATTGCTAAAAAAATAATGTCGCATTCTGATAAATCACCAATATTAACTGTTGCTTTTATATTATCATTCAATTTGAAATTTGGATAATATTGGGAATTGTATCCTGAATTGTTGATTTCATCGCAAAGTTGTTCATTTCTTAATAGCAATAACAATTCAGATACATTTTCGCTAACATGTTGTGATATTGCAGTTCCAAGGGCACCTGCTCCAATAACGCCGACAGTCATATTCATCAATACACCTATTAAAAAAGTTTATATATTAGTAATATATTTTTACTTTAATTAAAATGTTTTGTAATCTTTTTAATAAGAATGGCTATTCTGAGTTCAGACTTAAAAAATCATCATAGTCTTCTGATTCTATTATGTCAAGGAAGAACTTTTTCTTTACTGGACCAAGATTATCCAAATAGTCCTGATAATATTGGCTCTGTTTAATTGAATCGTAGTCTTTTTTAATTAACTCATAAAGTGGAATCTTATAATTTTCTTTAATGTCTCTTAAAGCAAAACGAGGTCCATTAATTTTATAGGCCAACAAATCAAATTTGTATGTATCATACCATTCATTTTCCGTAAATATTCTCATTAATGCCTGACCTGCTGGAATGGTATCAAGGAATTTCCCATCAACAACATTAGTTATAGACTCTTCATGCTTTCTTCTGTAGTACAGCTGCTTTTTGACAATTGAAATTTTCTCAGCTTTTAAGAGCACATAATAAAAGAAAGGCATATCCTCAAACAGGATTCCTTCAGGAAACTTAGCATCAATTCTCTTTAAAAATGAAATATTGTATATTTTCTGACACACTCCAACAGACAAATCAAAAATGGAACCCTTGAAATCATTCATGTTGAAAACGGTATTTTCAAATGATTCATCAAAGATATTTAGGTTAAACCAGTCATTTTCATAAATCTCACCCGTTTTATCATCATAATTAATCATCTGGTAGAATGTGAAATCAGTATCCTTGGCCTTTGCTTCCATATATGCAATTTCCATAGCATCCTCACGGTACCAGTCATCACCATCAAGATACATTACATATTCCCCTTCAGCAAGAGTCAATGCCTTATTTCTACTTGCTCCAGGACCCATATTTTCATGATTGATTAGTTTGAGTCTATCATCGTCAAAGCTATTGATGATATCCAGTGTATTGTCTGTTGATCCGTCATTAACAACAATCAATTCCAAATCTGTTAATGTCTGATTTAATATGCTTTCAATAGCTTTTTTGATATATTTCTCTTCATTGAAAGCGGTTAATATAACTGAAATCTTTACCATGCAATAACCTTCTATTTGTTCTTTTTAAATTTTCTCAATGGTTCTGTAATCTTCCAACTGTTTGAATTAATAATTTCATCATATTTAGCTTTAAGTAGCTTATTTTCTTTTTTAAGCTGCTCATTTTTATTTTTAAGATTCTCATTCTTTTGTCTTAAAATATCATTTTTGGATTTGAGCTTCTCTTTTTTGTCAAATAAGATTTGTTTTTCGCTGCGTAATTTAGTATTATTCTCCTTTAGTTTAATGGATTGATTATAATATTTTCTTCTCTCATCAAACTCAAGTCCGAATCTCCAGTTGAGCTCGTTTATTCTTTTTTCATATATGTTATCTTCAAAGAAACAATCAGAGTCTTCATATCCATTGTCATTTAAGATACTAATCAAAACATCACAGGAACTTTTATAGTCCGTCATGGAAGATTTATATTTGAATTCCTTTTTAGATAATATACTGTCATCTTCACAAATTCCCCAAATGTCTGATCCAGAACCAATATAATCGGAATATTTGGATGGAAGGAATGGATTTACTTTGAAATTGCCTTTAGTAATTGTGTCATTAATAAGTAAAATATCAAATTTTGTGGTTGCATTTAAGAATTCAAAGTAATTTAATGGTTTTTCAATAATCAGATTGTCTGAAATCTTCAGGTTCTCTGTTGATATCTTCAATAATTCGTCACGTTCTGTAAAGAAATAAAATTTAATCTTATCTTTATATTTGTGATTCAATGCTTCAAATGCATAGAATAATGGTTCAAAGTGTCTGATGTAGTAGTAAGTACCAAAGTATGCAATATTGATATAATTGTCATCCAATTCCAGTCCGCAGTCTTTGTAGTCATAAAATTCACTGTCAATTGTTGGATGAACCTCAAAAATGGATTTGTTTTCCACAATTTGCCTTATTTCATCATCATAAACTGAAAGCATTACTTCTCTTTGATTTTCATTTGTAAATATTATCTTATCTGCAAATATGAATGTCAGATATTCTGCAATGAAGAATGTGTTACTTGGATTATCCAAATCCTTAAAATGAGTATTATTGGATTTGTTGAAGTTGGCTATTTTCTCATTGAGTTTTTTGATATAATCTGGGTTGTCAAGGATAACTCTTGGATAATTTTTGATTTTCCCGTCATATAGATTTAAAAGCAATGGATCTGAGAATTCTGCAGTCCATTCAACATCAGGATTATTGAACTTATATTCCAAAGCCAAAAAATGGTTTGAATAGATATATGATCTGCTATAAATTTTGTTATAGTTCTTTTTAATAGATTTTAATCCCAAATTAATATATTCAAAAATAAATGGTATATAATCGGGTTTGGATTTAATGTCAATTGGAAATCTCTCATTAACATATTTGTCAATTATTTCATTAAAATCAGAAGATTTATCATATGAGCTTTGAATTACATCAACATGAAGATTCTTTTCCATTATCTTTCTTGCAACTACAAGACCACTAGTTTCTAAACGTGGAGGGAAATAGTAAGAAATAACAAGACAATCTACATCATTATTTTCCATTTTTGACAAGTTATCACCATTGATTATAGATTATTTGATAATAACAATTAAATTTTTTGGAAAAATATGTTTAATATAAAAATAAATAAAAAAAGTAAGATTAAATTAAAAATTTAATCATTGAATTTACCGAGGAACTCTTGCATACGTTTATTGTCGGATGCAAATACTTCTTCAGGTGAACCTTCTTCAACAATCACACCATTTTCCATGAATATAATTGAATCAGAAACTTTACGAGCAAAATTCATCTCGTGAGTAACAATAACCATTGTCATTTTATCAGCAGCTAACTGTTTAATTACTTCCAAGATTTCTCCAGTCAATTCTGGATCAAGTGCTGAGGTAGGTTCATCAAAGAATAATATGTCAGGATTCATTGCAAGTGCTCTTGCAATTGAAACCCTTTGCTGTTGACCACCGGATAATTCACAAGGGTATGCATTTTCCTTGTCTTCAAGGCCCATTTTCTTAAGCAATTGACGAGCATGGTCAAATACTTCTGTTTTATCTCTTTTTTGGACTCTTAAAGGAGCATTTGTAATATTTTTAATAACAGAATGATGCGGGAATAAATTAAAATTTTGGAAAACCAATCCAAATGTCCCATCAAAATTGATTATACCACTATCTTCCTGTTCAAGATCTGTGATACATCTGAGCAATGTTGATTTACCTGATCCGGATGGACCAATAATTGACAATACTTCACCTCTTTCAACTTTAAGGGAAATATCTTTTAATACAACATTATCTCCAAAGCTTTTTTTAAGATTTTTAATTTCAAGTAAACTCATAATATCCCTCTAATCATAATAACTTAATCTGTTTTCTATATGTTCCATTACAAATGCAACAATTACGTTGAATATGTAGTAGAATAAACCTGCAACGAGCAATGCTGCAATGGATGCATCTGCTGCGGCAATCTGTTTTGCAACGGTAAACATTTCTGGAATTGCAATAACGAATGAGAGGGAAGTATCTTTTACAAGAGTAATTACTTCATTAGTTATTGAAGGAAGAACTATTTTAATTACTTGCGGTAACACGATTATAAAGAATGTTTCTATTTTATTATATCCGAGTACCTGTGCCGCTTCGTATTGTCCTTTTGGAATAGCTTCAATTCCACCTCTATAAATTTCAGCAAAGTACGCTGCATAATTGATTGTGAATGCAATGATAACTGCAATAAATCTATAATCAGCAGACAAATTTATACCAAATATGTAATACGGTGCGAAAAATACAATAATTAATTGTAACATCAATGGTGTACCTCTCATAATAGAGATATAAATCTTCATTAACCATCTTATTGGTGCAAAATTACTCATTCTTCCTCCGGCAACAACTAAACCGAGAGGAAGAGAGAATAATAATGTAAGTAAAAATATCTCAACTGAGGTAATCATACCTCCGAGTAATTGTTCAATTACGTTACTTAATATCATTTATCAAATTCTCCCTTCAAACTAATTAATTTATGGTTGGATTAAAGCATCTTCAGAGATACCATATTTTTGTGCAATTTTAGCTACAGTACCGTCTTTAAACATATCATCTAAAGTAGATTGTACTTGATCTTTTAATTCAGTGTTTCCTTGTTTGAATCCAATACCGTATTTTTCACTGGTAATTGAGTCTTTTAAAACTTGGAAATCATCAGTAGCGTTTTTATTTTTAATATCGTATTCTGCAACACCAATATCCATAGCGATTGCATCACATGCACCGGATTCTAAGTCCATGAATGCAGTGTTGTAATCAGCAACTTCGGTTAAAGTTCCGAAAGTGTCAGCTAAAGTTTTGTTGTCTCCTTGGAGAGCAGCTAAAGCTGAGGAATCTTTTTGGGTTTCAACAATTTTACCAGCTAAATCATCAGGAGAGCTGATTCCAGCATCGGATTTAACAACAAATACTTGTTTGTTGTCAAAGTAAGGGTTGGACCAAGTGTAATTGTCTTCTCTTCCATCCATGGTGAATCCGTTCCAGATACAGTCAATAGAACCGGAGTCTAATTCTGCATCTTTAGCATCCCAATCGATTGGTTGTGCTTTGAATGTCCAATTATTTCTTTCACAAACTTCTTTTGCTAAGTCTAAGTCGAAACCAGTGTAGTTTCCACTATCGTCTTTATATCCATATGGTGGGAATTCTGCATCAAAACCAACAATGAATGTATTATCATCGTTTGATGAATCGCTTCCTCCCATAAAATCAAATAAACCTGCGCTTACAGTAGAACACATCATTAAAGATATAACTACTAAAGCTAAAATAAAACCTATCTTTTTATTCATTAAAAACACCAGTATTTTTTATAGAATAGAGAAATTCTAATCTACAAATAAATTTTTGTTTTTGATATATTTATGCATTTATATTTAATTTTATTTGAAACACTGTTTAATTGATGTTAAATTAAAAATAAAAGGCAGTGAGTTTATTATTTATTTTTAATAAAATCACCTTAAATTTAAACATTAAGATATATATCTTCATTAATTTTTTAATGTGAACCAGTTATTTTTCTTAAAATAGGTATCTTATCAAATATCCACAATACTATCCATGTACTTCCAATAATCATGATCATTACTATTGGTAACCAGATAATTGGATTATGAGTGAATAATATGGTGTATTCATATTTGAGGAAGAATAATGGATTGTAATGTGCTAAATAAATACCATAACTAAAAGTACTTATTGAAAAGATTACTTTAAACATAAATGATTCCTTAAATATCAAATAAATCTTATTTTTAATTGATTTTGGATTATTGGAACTGACTAAAGCAAAGTATCTTATGAACATGAATAATCCTGCTGACTGCATTACAGTAACAATAGTTTCATATTTATAATAAAGTAACTTATTTTTTAAAAAACACATTGTTAATGTATAATCCATGTTGATGAAGGTGAATATTAAAAATATGAGTAATGATATCTTTAGTAATCTTGAATCAGTCAAATTGAATTTTTTGTTTGTTAAATAGTAACCTAATACAAAATAACCTAAATAACCTGCAAAATAACTTAATTCAAGTTGATGGAATGGGTACTGGCCAATATTATTTAAAAACATTACTGTTCCCCAGATTAATAAGAAATACTCAACACCTTTCATACCATATTCTTTAATGAATGAATTTATAATTGGGATAAATAAATAAACACCTAAAATCATCCAAACAAACCAGTAATTATTATCAAAGTATAATTTTATAAAATTAACTGCTGTTGCCGGTTCTCCTGCAAATAGCATTTTAGTTATTGGAAATATCATTGCCCAAAATAGAAATGGGATTAAAACTCTAGAATATCTGCGCTTTAAGAAATCTCCAAGCTCATAATCTCTATTCAATAGTAATGCTCCACTTATCATTAAAAATAATGGAACACCAAGCACACCAAAATCAATAAATGGTGCAACGAAATGAATATTAAAACCACCAGGATTAGCATTTTGAAAGAAAGCACGAGTTACATGAGCTAAAATTACCAAAATAATTGCTAATGCCCTTATAAAATCTAAATAAAATATTCTTTTTTTACCATTAACTATTTTATACATCCATATCACTTAATTTTTATAAATCCAATCATATGTTCTTTTACAGTTGTTTTTATCTGTGTGTTTGAAGAAATAATCAACTCTTTTTTTGTATTCATCTTCCATAACACATTTGTTATCCAGATAATACTTAATTTTACTAACCATTTTATCTTCATCCCTGATTACTTCACCAAATCCCATGGATTCATAATCAAAATAGCCATTTTCTGAGTCAAAATGGTAGTCATTTGCATATTGGTAGAATATTAAAGGTTTTTTGATATATGCAAAATCAAAGAAAATGGATGAATAATCTGTAATCAGCAATGCTGATTCATTAAATATTTCCTGATACTTCTTAACATGGTCAACAGTAACATATTCATTTGCATCAAACAGATCAATGTACTTGTATAAGTTCAAATGAGGTTTAAAGATGATTTCATAACCTTTTTGCTTAGCATATTCTATAAACTCTTCATTGTTTATCAGGGAATTCCATCTTTTGAAATATTCTGAATTTATCAAATCATCTTCATTTTTAATGTAATTTCTCCAGGACGGCATCAAAACAATCTGCTTTTTAGTATTTTCATTATTTAAATTATCATAACGTGTAAATCCTAATGTTTGAATAATTTCCTCATCATAGTTATATCCGACATCTAAAAATGATTCCTTTTCCAAATCAGATGTAGTTGAAATCAACGCTAAATTCCTGTTGAACTTATGCAGCCAAGATGAAATGTTATCTTTTGTAACCCCATGCTGCAGGAAATATACATCAGGATAAAAACCTGCAAACAATGTGATGTTCTTATTGAAGAAAGGATTATACAATGATACGGCAGGCTGTGATGTAATCATTTTTTCAGTAAATAAGAACAATAACCTATGTTTAAATGATCCAAAAGGAATAACATTTTTAAAGCTTTTAGACAATCTTTTAAAGTCAGATGTATCCTTATCCAATACATAATACTTATCAACATCATCTTTTTGACTTAAAGCATATTTAAATAAGTGTTCACCATTGTCATCTGCAAAATCACGTCTGTCCATAAACATCCAGATTTTTTTATTTTTCAAGAATGGATATAACAGCATTATCAATGTCCTATAAAACAATCCTCCTCTGTAGTATTGTGGTTTTTCCTTAATCAATTGCAGAATTGCCCTTAAGTCAAATTTATATTTGCTTTTTGAATTTAATGGCATTGAATAAAACGAATTATCTTTAAGCAGTATCAAAATATCATCTTTTATGAGATAATGTGAAAATTTGGATAAATGAGAATATTTCCGGGCAGAAATTCTATTTTTCCATATTACATACTCTGCGTTTTCATGATATATTGTCCTGAATGAAATTTTTTCTATTTCTTTTCCATTTAAATGAATTTTAAAGTCAAAATTGTATGAGAATATCCATGGAATTGATAAAAACTTGACGGTTCTGCGATCAGTTGTCGGATATTCAACAAATTTTCCTTCATAATATGCAATATCTCCGTTTTTGTCTTCAACGCATGCTTCAACAGTAATATTTTCACTGTAGCAAATGCTCTTTAGAAAACCTGATAAATTCAGTACACCTTTTCTTATTTCTACTACATCAAAATACAATCCATGACTATGTAAATTAAACATATTGTAGTTATTTGTCTTGAAAAATACCTTATGTTGTCTGCAATCGATATTGAATGACTGATTTTTAATGAATAATAAAAATGAGGCTACAAAACTGTCAATGAAATTATTGTATTCAATGGCTTTTTTAGAAATATTATCCAAGATTTCACACAGCAAATTCCAAAATCCATCCAATTGATTTGAATCAACAGTAATGAAATCTAAATCCTCGATTCGAACAATTGATTCCAATTCTTTTACAATAATATGCTGCAGGAATTCCGGATTGTCTTTTGAATATTTTATTAAGCTATTCAATAGATTTAATTTTCCCATAACGCTGCAATAGTTCATGTTATTGCTATTTTCTGGATTGTGATAGCAGAATATGTCTTTGATAAATCCAAATTTCCCATCATCAATTAATATCCTGGAAGTTACGCTTATTCCATTTTCATCAATATCTTTGTCTTCAAATTCATAGTTGTTTTTGCGAATAAACGAAGAACAGATAGGTAAATGAAAATAATAGTTCACATCTTCATCATTAACATTAATTATTCTATTGTCTGATGCTGGCAAGTCATATAATGGATTTTTATAAATATTATCAAACAATGGAACGGAAATTAAATTAATGTCCTTATTTGTATCGAACATTTCACTGACAAGTTTTAAGCATTTGACATCAAATGAGTCACCTGCTTTCATAAAGCTGATAAAGTCTCCATTTGCATGTCTTAGTGCTGAATTTCTGGATCCATTATCTAAAACTAGAATGTTATCAGGATATTGGGATATATATTCATCAATATCTAAAGCAATTTCATCATTCTCTTTAACAACAATCACTTGAGTATTTTCAATAAAGTCAAGCTGTTGGGATATTACTGAATCAATAGACACTTTATATCCTGAATTGTTTGGAATAATGATTGTAAACTTGAAATTAGCCATATATATTAACCTCCCTTCTAATGATTAATTAACCACTCATATATCCTTTTAGAATTGTCTGTATCATGGAACTTGAAAAACTTTGATGATCTCTGTTTATATTCATCTTCAAGTTCACAATTATGCTTCAAATAAAATTCAATTTTATCAATCAAATCATTTTCCGTTTTAATAATCTCACCGAATCCCATTGTTTCATAATCAAAGTATCCCTTTTCATAATGGAATTCCTCAAAGTCCTGGGTCTGATAGTATATTAAAGGTTTTTGAAGATATGCAAAATCGAATGCAATTGATGAGTAGTCTGTAATCATAATTGATGATTCACTGAATAATTTTGTATAGGATTCCTCAGATATTCTAAATTCATCAGGAATATCAAATAAATCAAGATATCTCCATAATTCGGGATGTGGTCTGAAAACCAATGAATATCCATATTCATGGGCAAGTTCAATCAATCTTTCATTATTTAAAACATTATTGATATTCTTAAAATACTCTGAATCAACTAACAGACGAGGGTCATCTAAATTACGTCTCCATGTTGGAATGAACAGTATCTGTTTATTGTCATTGTTGACCAGCTTATCATATCTTGGAAGACCTAGCAGCTGTATTCTATCAGTTTCAAAGTTATAATTTGTATGTGCAATTGATTCCCATTCCGCTTCAGCACTAGTAACGAATAATGACAGATTATAAACGTACTTTCTAATCCAATTTGATAAGTCATGTAAAATTACACCATGCTGGATGAAACACTCATCGTGCAGCACTGCACCATTATACAAGAACTCGTTACTAGCTAAAAAAGGATTTAAAATGAACTTGTTTACCTGTGAGGATACTAGCTTTTCTGAAAATGTAAAGAGTATCTTATGTTTTGCAGATCTAAAAGCAACAATGTTTTTGCATTCCTTTTTTAATCTATTATAATCTGGTGAGTCCTTACCTATGATAAAATATTTGTTGACATCATCATCTTGATTAATACAGTATTTGAATAGATGTTCAGCATTGTCATCGCCGGCTTCGACCCTGTCTCCCATAAGCCATATTTTCTTGTTTTTCATATATGGCAACAGAGTCAAATATATTCCTTTATAGCCAAGTGTTTTAATCTTATTTGTTGCATTGCTTTGAAGTATCTTTTTAATTGAGCTCAGTTCAAATCTTAAAACCTTTTTAAAGGAATATGGCATTATTAAAAATGAGTTCATTGTAAACAATACAATTCTTGAATCTTTAATGAAATAATGGCTAAATGCAGATAAACTGGCAAATCTTCTGAATTTAATATTCGGATTTACTGTAATCTCAGTTTCATCATCAGAATAAGTGAATCTGAAGGATATCTTGCAGTTCTGACAGTCTGAAATTGGAATCTGTACATCAAAATTATACATATATACCCAAGGAATTGACAGGAATGTTTTAACTTTACGCTCTGTAGAACTATAATCTACAAATTCACATGAAAATACTTCAGTTTTATTATTCATTTCCTTTAAAGCTTCAATGGCTATGAAATCATATTCACAGTAGCTGGTAATGCTTCCTGAGAAATTAATAAAGTCATCTTTGACTTCAATGATGTCCATCCAGATATCCTGTCTGTTTAAAACATTCAATGCATGGTTTTTTGAATATACTACGACCTCATTATCCTCTTCAATAGTAATGTGAAAATCATTATTTTTTAAATATAACATGAAATTCTGAGTATGATTGTTAATGAAAACATTTCCTTTGATATTGCTCGCATTAATATGATTAAATACATTATTTAGATAATCATATATGTCACTGGAAGTTAAACCATTGGTTAATACATCATCAATATCTTCGATTTCAACAATATCTGCAAGTTCAATTGCAAGCTTATATTGAATATAATTTGGAATATAACCTACTTTTTCACTGCAGAACTTAGATATATTTTCATAATAATTAATGAATTTTTCAAAGCTTGTTTCATTATCCATATAGTTTAAGCTTAATTTCTCAACTTTTGGATCAATTGCAAATCCCAACTTGGAATCTAGTAATAGTTCCTCGATATATGTTACATCAGATATATTAATGTTTTCTTTTTTTATAAAAAATGAACCTGAAATCGAATTAATGAATTCTGGGTGTTGAGATATATCAATGACTTTATTTGACTGTGTAAATCCATAGTCAATTGGAAATTTTCCTTTGCTTTCTTCTACACGAATAGCTGCAACATCCAATGAATTTATTTTATTAAAAAAAGCACTTATTTCACTTAAAGTATTATTGGATAAAACATCTCCACTATTTAAAAAGTTAAGATATTTTCCATTAGAATATTTTAAACCTAAATTAATGGTTTTATCAGAATTATCTATAATAAAGAAGTTTTCAGGATATTCCTTCCTATATTTTTGAGCAATTTCAGGAATATTGTCTTCTGAATTGATAAAAAGTATTTCCACTTTACTTAAATCATATTCCTGACTGATGATTGACCTAATTGAATGTTCAATACAATTTTCCATATTATATAATACAATTGTAAAATCATACTGTAAATTATTAGTTTTCTTCATAACGCTCATAAAAATTCCACAATACTTTATATAATTGTTAAATTTATTATTCGCATTATTTAAAAATTATCTATTTAGATAAATATTTATGTGAACTTGTTAATGCTATGAAGAACTCATTTATCTTGTTCTGTTATTAATAAATAGCTATTTATCAATTCATCATATGATAATTCATTTAAAGAGTTAATTTTTTCATATAACCAGCTATGAGATTCAATATAAGACTCTGGAATACTATTTATAATGGAATCATTATTTTTAGTATTGTAAAATACCTTTTTTCCATTCAATATTGAACTAACATTATAAATATTTGAATTATTATTAGACATATCTAAAGTAAAATCTTTATTCGTAATGCTTTTTACATAGTCTTCGGTCCAATCTCTGCAGGTAATTATTCCATATAACTGATTATCATTAATTAATTTCATGAATTCTTCAAAATCTTCTGATTTTACATGAGCATCAATCATTATGTTTTTGATATTGTTTTCTTTCAAATAACATCCAAATTCCATAAGATTAATTATACTTGCTTTGTCAATAACAAATGAAATGCCCTGAAATACAGATTTTGCTAATTTATTTTCATTGTTCTCAAAAGTTTCAGTTAATTCTTCAATTGTAGGATAGTCTCCAGGAATCAATAATGTATTCAATATTTCTGAATTACAATTAGAATACTTCAATTTTCCATGTATGTCATCTTGAGTGGATTTATCAAAGAATATTGTATCTTGGATATCTAGTTTTTCAAGTTTTTCTGCAATATATGGAAACATTTTATCAATTTGATTAGAATCATGTGGGAATAAGTATATTTTATTGTTTATCTCATCAGAATCAACATCATTTAAAAATAAATGTAATGATTCCCTTGTAGAAATTACAGTATTCGATCTTAAATTTTTAAGCACTTCAGATAATTTATACCCCATATATGGATGTAGATTATTTTTATCTTGTTCATGATTTAGATAACTGAAGTATTTATCAGATTTGAAAATGGAATTTATTAATTTCCTTTTTAAAGGATGGGACTTATTCCAATGTAAATAATTAATATTTAAACCAAATGGCATGTTTTTCTTTGATTTTGATTTAGTTAAAGATAATAATGAAACAAGATAATTTTGTTTCAATAAACTTTCAGCATATCTTAAAATAACATCATTTTCATAAGAATTTTCAAAGAAATCAGTTCCAATGATTGTAATTT
The DNA here is from genome assembly GCA_022775905.1 of Methanobrevibacter sp. Classification (NCBI taxonomy): domain Archaea; kingdom Methanobacteriati; phylum Methanobacteriota; class Methanobacteria; order Methanobacteriales; family Methanobacteriaceae; genus Methanobrevibacter; species Methanobrevibacter sp. The sequence goes on along the minus strand of JALFJX010000037.1, from coordinate 48,595 downwards.
TATTCTTTTGAAGAGAATAAATATAATTATAAATATCAATATTATGATTGTCCTGTTTTATGTACTCATAATCTATTTTTTCAGGATAAGTCTTTCTAAAAAATTCATTTATTTTATAATTTTTATTAATGATTTTTTCAATTAATTCAGAAGAAATTTTACTATTAATCTCATTAAGTTCTTCAAGATTACAATAAAAATCTCTCTTTTTCATATATGTTTCAATATCTGGTTGAAATAATAACACAGGTTTATTTAAAAATGTAAAATCATAAACAACAGAAGAATAATCACTAATCAAAAGTTCACTACTTACTAATTCATTCATTACATTAATTTCGGATGATTTAACAATTTCAATAATGCCTTTTTCTATGGTGTTATGTATTTCTTCAAAAATCTCATTATCAAAAAACTGATGAACACATAACTTTAAAGTAACATTTTCATCAATTAAAAATTTTTTTAACTTATGTGATTCTAAAACATTAGAAATATGTCTTATAAATAATCTAGTATCAGCATTATCTCCAAAATATTCTCTCCAGGTTATAAACCATAAAATTTGTTTTTTATTTTTAATTTGTTGATTTCTACGTACTAATTCACCAAATCTAGATTGAAAACAGAAATTAGGTAATTGATATTTTCTAAAATTATTATATTTAGCAAAAATATCATGCACATAATTATTATACAAAAACAGTCTAAACATATTATTATTATAAGAGTCACCTTTATACCCTATAGTTTTAATACCTACAGAGCCATGACCTAAATAAAAAATTGGTTTTTTGTTTTTTAAATTTAATTTTTGAAATAATATTTTATCTGGAAATACATCTTTATAGGATAATGTAACTATAAATAAATCAGCATCAAAGAATTTTTTAAAATGTTTATAGGAATTACGCCATAATACATATTTTTTTTCATACTCTGTGAGATTAACATAGGTTTCTAACGTATTTTTATTTCGCTCAAAAATAATATATTTTTCAACATCATCATTAATGTTTACCACTTTTTTCCATAAGTAAAAAGAATTATTATCAGCGGTTTTACCTAAATTTTCACCAAAAAGCCATATATAATTATTTACCATTTAATTAACTCCTATGCTGATATTATTTTAGTAATCTTAAAAATTTTTCAGATACTGTGTCTCTAGAGAATTTTTTCTGAATTTTATTGTAATTTTCGATTAATTCATCTAATGATAATTTATCAATATCTTTTATTTGAGAGCATAACCATTCATATGATTCTATATATGAATTAGGAATATTTTCCATTACTTCAAGTGATCCTGGATTTTTCATACAGAACACTTTTTTACCATTTAAAATACCTTCAATATAAGTCATACCAAAGCTATGATTTAAAGAAAAATCAATCATGAAATCATTTTCAATAATTTTTTCAGTGGCTTTGTTTGTTTCGCCTTTATATTGAATAATATCTAAAAGACCATATTTGTTTAATAAATCAATAAAAATTGGAACATAATTTCCACCACCATATACATTAATAATTAAAGTATTAAAGTTATTTTCTTTAATATATTTTCCAAAGTTAATTAGATTATCAAGATCATCTTTTCTATCTTCAGTTATTCTTACTAAATAAATTGCATTATATATATCTTTTTTTTCAATTGGAATAATTTCATCTTTATCAATCATTTTTAAATTAACTAATGAATTTCCAGTAATCTCATATAATCTATAATTATTATAATTAAATTTATTTTCAATAGCTTGTCTGTTCATTTCTGTAACAAATAATGCATTATCTAATCTTATTTGTTTAAGTTCCTCCATTAAATTAGGAAAAGCTTCATCAATCATATCAACAGGAGTATGAAAATAGAAAATCTTATTATTCACATGTTTTGAAGTGCAGTCATTAATGTATAAGTGAAGTGATTCTCTAGTTGAAACTATCGTATTTGATTTGATTTTTTTCATCAGTTCATTTAAACGATAATTCACATATGGATGTAAGAATTCTTTACTAAAATCATACTTTAAATAACCATAATTATGAGTTATTCCATTAATAAAATAGGTTAATTTCTCCTTAAAAATTGGTGTTTTATCATAATATAAAAATTGGACATTTAAACCGTTAGGTCTATTTTGTTTAAATTTTCTTAACCTTTTTAAAGAAAGTAATTCAACAAGATATCCTTTTTCCAATAAACCTTCTGCTAATGCCATTGTTGCATTAACTGTACCTCCAATACCATAAAAATTATATCCTATGAATGTAATCTTATTTTTTTGGAAACTTGAAAGATTATTATAAATTTCTTTTAAATGCTCATCATTCATTACAAAATCATAATCTATTTGATCTGGAAAAGCATTTCTTAAATATGGAATTTCACTAAATTCTTTATTACTAATTTTTTCTATTAATTCAAAAGGATTTTTTATAATATAATCATTTAATTCATTAATATCAAAAGTAAGATTTCTTCTTTCAATATATGGCAAATAATCTGGCTGGAACAATAAAACAGGTCTATTTAAAAAAATGAAATCATAAGCTATTGATGAATAATCTGTAATCAACAGTTTACTTTTAGATAATTCTAAATTCAAATCTGATTGTTCTTGATAACAAATTTTCATTAAATCTTTATCAATGAATTTAGAAATTTTTTTAATGACTGATTTTCTGAAAAACTTATGAAAACAGATTTTCAGAGTCAAATTATTTAATTTAAGAAATTCAATTAACTTTTCTGATTGAAGTACTACTTTGATATATTTAATAAAAGTTTTAGTGTCAATTTCATTGCTAAAATATTCACGGGATGTTAAAAACCATAAAATTTGATTTTTATCAGTATTTTCTGTATCTTTTACTAATAAATCTCCATATTTGGGCATATATTCCATATATTCAAGTTGATATTCCTTAAAATTATTATTTTCAATTAAACTATCGGAAATTGTTTTGTTGTAATTAAAAAATTTAATAATTTTATTACCATAGGATTTACCCTTAACGGAATATTGTTTCAATCCATGAACTCCATGTTGGAGATGAATGAACGCTTTTGCAAAAGTAAACTTCCTATTACTCTGTATTATGTCTTCTGGTGTAACATCTTTATATGAATGACTTATAAAAAGCAAATCTGCATCATTATATAATTTATGATGTTTATTTGAATCACGCCATACAATAAACTGTTTTTCATAATCTGATAAATTATTTAAATGATTTAAGTTATTTTCAGTTTTTTTTAAAATGAAATACTTCTCAATATCATCTTTAATATTTACACAATACTTCCAAAAATAATATGAATTATTATTTAATGTAGTACCAAAGTTTTCACCAAATAGCCAGATATATTTATTAATTAAAAACAACCCCAAATATATTAAATTTTATTAATTAATGATTGTAAATCCAATCATAACATCTTTTTGAATTGTTATGATCATTATACTTAAAGATTTCATCCACACGTTTCTTATATTTATCTTCCATTATGCAATCGTTATTCATGTATTCTATGAGTTTATCAACCAATTCATCCTCGTCTTTGATGACTGGACCGAATCCCATTGTTTCATACTGGAAGTAACTGTTTTCAGAATCATAATGGTAGTCATTTGCATACTGATAATAGATCAACGGTTTTTTAAGATATGCGAAATCGAAAAATATTGATGAATAGTCAGTTACCAAAACTGCTGATTCGTTGAATATCACTTGATATTTCTTATGTTCATCAATCTGAACATAGTCATTTTTATCAAACAGATCCAAGTAACGCAATAATTCAGGATGAGGCTTAAATAATATTTCATAGCCTTTTTCATTTGCATGTTTAATCAATCGTTCATTGTTAATTAATGAATTGAATCTTTTGAAGTATTCTGATTCTTTAAATATTTCTTCATTTGTAAGGTAATTTCTCCATGAGGGCATTATTACAATTTGCTTTTTAAGACCCTTATTGTTTAGATTATCATATCTTGGAAGACCTAACAGTTGTATTACTTTATCTCCATAGTTGTATCCTTCATCAAATAGTGATTCATATTCCATTTGGGTGGATGTGACGATGAGCTTTGGATTTCTGTCATATTTTCTAAGCCATGAAGACATGTTATCCTTTATGATTCCATGCTGCAGGAAATAAAAATCAATATTGGATATTCCTGCTGTTTGATAATATTCTCTGTGTCTAAACGGATTCAAGTAAAATTCAGATCCCTGTGAAGAGATAATTTTGCTTGCAAAGGTGTAATAGAACCTATGTTTTATTGATTCAAAAGCCAAAACATTTCCATATATCTCTTGAAGTCTGTCATAATCTTCACTTGTCCTATTAATTGAAAAGAACTTTTTGATACCGTCATTTTGTTTTAATGCATATTTAAAGAAGTGTTCTGCATTGTCGTCTGCTACCTGTTTTCTGTCCATTATTATCCAGATTTCTCTATTTTTCATGATAGGATATAATACCAGATACATCACTCTAAAGAATAATGCCTGCTTATAGAACAATTCCCTATTAATAAGAATACCAATTAATCCTTTAACTTCAAATCCAAACATTTTGATATATGAATAGGGCATGACATTAAATACATTGTTGTCAAACATTATGATCATGCCTTCTTTTACATAGTAATTGCTTTCGTATGTTATATTGCAGTAAGTTCTGAATCTGAGCTTAGGATTAAATTTAACAGAATTTTTATATTTTACGATTATCTTAATGCTTGATTTTTCATTTTTGCTTGTAATTGGGATTGCTAAGTCAAAATTATAGAAGTTTAACCATCTAAGGCCAAGCATTGAATTGAAATCTCTTGTTGGATAATGATAATATGATGCATCGATTGTTTCTGTATCCCCATTTTTAAATTCTCTTATTCCGGTAATGGAGATGTCATCATTATCAATTAGGCTTTCAAAGTATCCTGAGAAATATAATACGTCATCCCTTAATGTTGCAAAGTCCAGTATTAACTGTTTTGAGGATAAATCATAAATCAGATGTTCATTTGAAAATATCTGAACATTATTATCATTTGTATTAATGTTTAAATCAGGAGTTTTTCCAGTTAAAATATTATTAAATCCAATTTCACCTGTTTTTACTGCAATGAAAAAGGAGGAACGGTTTATGTTGTCGCATATTTCGATTATTTCATCAATATCAAAATAGGATAATATGTAGTGCAATGAATTAAAGAATTGTTCAAGCTCGTTTTCACTCAATAATTCGGGGATTTCTGTATCATCCATTAAAAATATCAATTTTCTTATTATTAAACGCTTGATAAATGTTTTTACTTCATTATGCTGCTCAAGAGAGTATTTAATCAAGTCCAATAAAAAATAGTTCATTTGAGTTAAATAGTATTCTTTACTGTCCATCAGTTCCTTGTGAACCATTCTTCTTTTTTTATAATAGTAATATGATTCATTTTCTAAAAGAACATAACTTTCGCTTTTTATGAGAACTTTATTTGCAAAAGCAATCTCTTCACCATCCACAATACGTGAATCAAATCGAATATCTTCTAAAATGTCTCTTTTAATGAATGATGAGTAGATAAATTTTAAAAAAAAGTTGGGGAATTCGTTAAGATCAATTAAACCTGTTTTTCCATATTTTCTAGGGAATTTTCTCTCATCATCTTCTTTGAAAGTTGCAACAGGTAAACAAATTACATCATGATTATATTTACCAAGTGCCTTGTCCAGTTCTTTAATTGCATTTTCATCCAGATAATCATGGAAATCCAAAAAGTTAACGTAATCTCCTGTTGAATATTCAAGACCCAGATTACGTCCATCAAAAATTGATGGGGAATCCTGAGTCAATAACAGGATATTTTCAGGAAATTTGCTTTCATATCTAACTGCAATCTCATGTGTTTCATCATCACTTGCACAATCAACTAAAATAATTTGAATATTATCTTTAAATCCGCAAGTTTGATTTATAACTGAAGACATAGCATCTTCAAGATATTGATGTTCGTCATGAAAAGCAATTATTAGTGAAAATTTCTTTTTAGTTAGTTTTTGGAGTTTTATTTTCATATATGAACCATCTGTATTGAATTAGCGATTAATAAACAATTTGTCTCATAATGTAAATCAATTGTTTGTATTGTGATATGTTTATTTTTATAATTATATGTTTATTTTTTTATCATTTATATATTTAGATGTTGGGTTTAATTTGTATACAAATACCACAATTAATGTAATAAAAACAATACATTCTAGGAATTAACTTCCCTATTTGTAAACAAATTTACAAATGTTAAAAACATACAGCATTATGCCTGAAATAATTAACATTGCAATGGTTCCGATTACAGTAAGATGAATCCATGACACATCCAATGGTAAATTTATCACTATAATTGAAAATATCGGTTGAATCAACAGGAATAAATAAGATATTTTTGAATAGAAATTGACTAATGAAGAATCTGAAAACACATCTGCTGATTTGAACAATATGAACAATGCTGAAACTTCAACAATAGTAAAAGGATCAATGCTAATCTGTAAAGTTGTATTCTTAAATAAAAGCATGAAAAAGCTATTCCATTCGTTCACTGAATTTGTAATCAATAAAGTCCTAATTGACAATGCAGCTGTAAATATAACCAATGAAATAATGATTAATTTCTTTTTGGACAAATTGAAATCCTTATTATCCAGATAATATCCTAAAACCATAAACATCAATGGTTCAGCAAAGAACACCAAATCAATATAATACATGCTAAAATCAAACTGTACACTTAATGACCATAATATGCTTGTTAAAATAAATAATCCAAGAATATATCTTATTCCATTTTCCTTTTCCAGTCTTAAGAATTCAATCAATATTGGAATGACAAGTACACATGAGAGAACAATCCATATGAACCAATTTGATGCAGTCATATTAGTTGCAAATGAATGGGTTCCATCGAAATATAGAATCAGTAATCCCAATACAATATTTAAAAGTACAAAAGGTGGAATGAGATATCTGTAGCATTTCTTAACAACTGCAAATGAATGTTCCTTTGTTTTTAGGACAATGACACCAAATACCATCAATAATAATGGAAATCCCAAATTGGAAAACAATCTTGTGAGTACATATGTTAGCTTATGGGATGCATTCAATTCATAGCCGGCCTGTGAGATAACATATGCTGAAATAAGAATGATTGAAAATACTTTTATCAAATCCAAATAACTGTTTTTTATTTCCAAAATAACACCTCAATGATACCCCGTTAGTTTGTTTATAATTGGAACATTATTTAAAATCATTATAACACCATATGAAATCATTAAAATAATGACTGCAATCAAAGGAACAAAAATTAAAGACGGTAAATCCACAAATGGGAAATTAATATGCTTTAATGTTGTTGTTATAAAATAATGATTCAAATAAATACCATAACTTGCCTAACTGATTGATATAATTAATGCAAGAACCATCTTTCTATTTCCAAATTCAGATAATCTTTTATAAATGCCTGAAGACACATTTGACATATATTTGAATATCAGATAGAGGGCTGAAACCTGAACTATACTGATTGTATCGATTTCCAAACGACTTTTTGTTGAGAAAATCATATATCTAAAGCTATATGGATCAAATGCAGTCTGGTTTGCAACAAATGTTTTAATCAAAGTCATTGAGATGAAAACAATTAGTGAAACAGTAATAATCTTCTTTGGAGACATATTAAATTCATTGTTGTGAAGGTAATAACCCAACATCAGATAACCGATCGGACCTGAAAACAATGTCAAATCCAAATAATGGAGTGAAAATCCGAAAATCTTTGATAATGTAATCATTGCAGTAGTAATTAACCAGATTATTAGAAAATATTTTACTCCTTCAAGTTTTGATGTTTTGATAAAGCTGGCCATTATTGGAATCAAAAGATAAACACCCAAAATCATCCAAACATACCATCTGTCAGACAGATAACACTTTATGACATATACAGCAACGTTTCCATCAAGAATATGAGGATTTAATAAGATGAAGAACATAATCAGCAAGGTCATCCAGAATAAAAATGGAATGATTACTCTAGGATATCTTCTTTTAATAAACTCTTTAATGGGCAGTTTATTATTTAAAAGTAAAACTCCGCTCAACATTAAAAATAAGGGAACACCAATACGTCCCAGTGAGTTATAAACTAATGCAATTTCGCTGTTTAGAATAATGCATTTTCCCAATTTGCAGAAATATGATTAAGAAGAACACCAAAAATTGCTAAAACTCTTAAGTAATCTAAATTATTCTTTTTTTAACATTGACTGACATAATATTTCAATTATTAAATTTGTTTCTATCTATTTTTAAATTTTTTGACAATGTAATATTTTTTTATCATTATTTTAATGTAATATATAATTGTCATTAAAATAAATTAACAATGATTAAAAAGAATTAGAATTATTTAAAAAAGTAAAAAAAGAGGAGTCAATAAACTCCTAAAGTATTAATACCCATCATCTATTGCAAATGAAACTTGGCTTTTTGATTCTTTTAAGAATAAAGTTCCATTGAATTTAGCATGAGCAGTGTAATTTCCGTTTTCAAGACCCAATACCTGAATTTGAGCACAGCCAGTATCATCTGTGGTTGCATTGTAGTTATGAGCCCAACCGGAATCATCTAAAATTTTCAAATCAATAACCTGATCTGCAATTCCATTTCTGTACAGGTCCTTAAGTTCTACAGTAATTGAGTCACCATTCTGTATTGTATCATTAGTAAGTATATTGATTTTTGTATCCTGAGTACTGATGGAGATATATGCAAATGCTCCAATAGCTATTATAAGAATTACAATAACTGCAATTGCAATCTTTTTTGCATCCATTTACTGTCTCCTTATTTATTGTGGACCAATAAAACATCAATATCTGAAAGCTTGAGCACTTTTTCAGCTACACTTCCAATAACAAATCTATGGATTCCACTTTTTCCTGAAGCAGAAATAACAATCAAATCAGCATTTTCTTCTTCAGCAACATCAATAATAGTTTCAGCAGGAAAACCGCATTTTACAACAGTTTTAACATTGTATCCTTCAGGAAACTTCTTTTCCATATTCTTAACAGCATCCTGAGCTTCTTCTAAGAATGCTTTGTTTAATTCATTAACATCTTTTCTTCTTTGAAAAGCACTGGTTGTTAATTTGCTTGCAACGGATAAAACTATTATTTCACCATCGTCTTTTATCAAATTAGTTACTCTGTCAATTTCCTGGTCAGCGTATCCTGACCCGTCAGTTGGTAATATAATTTTACTATACATTTCAATCCCTACATTGCGTTGTTAATTAATTTTTTAGTTATAATTATAAAAATATTATCCTAAAGTTATTCAGTTTTTGTTAATTTGGACCATTCAGCAACTTGTTCAAATCCTATAGAAATATGCATTCTAGTTGCAGATTCAATATAATAATATGAGAATATACGTTTATTTTCAGACATTAATTGACTACATAAAGCGGAAACAGTTCCTTTGGAAAATCCTTTTCCCCTATATGGTAATGAAGTAATTACACCACCAACTACAGCCAATTCTGGAATTTCAGCATATGTACCAGCATGACAAATGATATCACTGTTTTCTTCATCACGTAAAATAATGTTACGGCCAAAATTAGTGGTTTTTCTTTCGTAATATTGTGAGTATAATGAATCGAAGCCATATGGTTTTCCTATACCTTCATCTTCTGATATGATTCTTACAATCTCTTCAAGTTCTTCTAATGAAGCAGAGTATGCATCAGGGTTAGGTTCAATATTCAATTCCTTTAATTCACCAACAATTCCTGTACTTTGAGCATAATCCGGTAATAACTCTTTTATTTTGTCAGTGACCGGTTTAACAGCAAATAATACATTGGTTTCTTTTTGTTTGATGAAATCAACAATTTCTTCAACAATTAAATCTTCATCTTTACTATAAATTTGAACTCCACCATAATACTCGCTGATTACAGCACAAATTTCATCATTATCATATTGGATCCATACATTAAAATTTTCATCATCCAAACCATATTTTTTCATATCAATGAAAATGTACAAGCACTTCCCATAATCTTCACCAATATAATCAAACACTGTTTCAATCTTATTATTTGTACATTCTATAATCATATCATTCTACCTATTATATAGTATATCATTATTTAATTAATAACTTTAGTGATTATTCAATATAATATTCAAGTTTTATAATCTCATCAATTTTGTTTACTAAATGTTTTTTACCTTTTAACAATAATAATCTTCTAATCAATGCATCTGTTTTTTCATCAATGGAAAATGTCATTCCATTATTAGCATACATCTCCAATTTTTTAATAACAGGATTTAATGTAATTTCAAGTTCCTGCAATTGAGATTCATCATTTAAATCCAAACTTAATAAGTAATCAATATTTTCTTCAAAGAATTCTGTGTATCTGATTTGAGCATCTGTCATTTGGACTAACTTCCAAACATCGTTAACACATTTCTTTTCAGTTTTAACTTTGTCCCTTCCCATCAACAATTCTTCATGTGTTGATCTGATTTCATTTAGCAGTTCTTTTGTCTCACCAATAATCTTTTTATAACCTATTTCAGTATCAACAATAGCATTTATTCGCTCTGGTTTAAGTATAACATCAATATCATCTATATTTCTACCATAAACCTGTTTAAAGAAATTATTTGTGTCCTTAGGATAAGACAATTCCAGATTATCCACTTGATATATTGAAAGTTCATTAAAGTATTCAGAATTAATTATGCAATTAGAAATACGTACTTTTGAGTAATTCTGGATATCCTCCCATCTGTCAATGAAAATCCTGTTAAAAATTTTATCAGGATATTTTTTTCTAAAACCAGAAATATCATATGCTGCATCCAAAAGAGAAATACCTGCTTTAATAAGAAGATATTTTTTGTTAACGACTTTTTTATTTAAAAATCTGCGAAGTTTATTCTCTTTTATTAATTTGGAATCCATTATCTCAATTTTTTCATCATCTAATGTATATGCAGGGATAATTGGATAAATACGAATGTGAATTCCATGATGAATATTGTTGTTTAAACTAATCATATGATAATTGGTTGTGTTTTCATTGCCGTATGACACATACACAGGAAGATATTTAGGATTGTTGAACATTCCTTCCACATAACGATTAGGATTATTCTTATTTTCAACAATAGCACAAAAACGATTAATATCACCTAATGTCATTGCAACAGAAACATAATCATAATTGTTCTTTATTGTATGATTAATATAAGCATTGAATGAATTATTTCCAGTAAAAATGTATTTCAAACCATTTTTAGAACAGATTTCATCAAGTTCCTGAAGCAATTCCAATTGAATATCCTGTTTTGATTTCATTATTGTTCCCCCTCAATTATTTCACGTTCCATTTCCATACGGCTAATGCCACATTCATCCTCTACTTTTTGCCATATCAATCCGTTTCTAGTATTCATAATTGCTTTTTTATATAACTCAATTGATTCATCATTTTGACCTAATTCAGATTTAGCTTTTGCCTGAATTGCCATGGTCTCACCGTCAAATGAATATTTTTCCAATATCTCATCACATAACCTATCAATTTCATTATAATCTTCAGTGGATTTTGCATTGATTTCCTCAATCCATAGTTTTGCCCTAAGAATATCCAGTAGGTCAGTGACAATACCATCATAATCATCAATGAGTTTCTGAACTAAACTTTCATCCTTATCATCATATCTTGCTATGGATAATTTTCTGCAGAATTCAACTTCTTTTTCAATTGATTTCAATTCATCAGTAAGTGGAGCTTCACTTAATTTACGGATGCTTAGATATTTGTTGATATCATAATATTTTCCCTGTTTCAATAGATTCAATAGGAATGTTGCAAGATTCTGATCAGTTATCGGAACAGTAATCTTATATTTTCTGACATTACTATTTCCCTGCAATGATGAATATTCGCTAAACTTTTCAGACAATTCCAAATATTCTCCATTTTCAAGCAAGGAACGCAATGAATCCTCATTTTCCTTAAAGTTATATTTGAAATGCATGCATCCAACTAGAACTTTCTCTTTTGTAACTAACATTTCCCTTTTTTGACGAAGATAGAATGTATCAATGTTGTTACGTTTATTAATCTTGAACTTTTCAAATGCAGATTCACGATTAATCTTATGGAGATACTTATCAGTGTAATCTTTAAAAGATCTCTCACCTTCTTTTATTCCATTATGAACAATCTGCTCTTCAACTTCAGGAACATACATCCAACTATCTCCGTAAGCTATTCTTAGAATACCTTCCGGGTGTATACCGATTGGGAATTCTTTACCTTCAAACATTCCCATTTGACCTTCCTGGAATAGCTTCTTGTCGTAGATATAATCCTTTGTTCCCCAACACATACAATACTCGTTACAATCATCAATGGAATACTGTTGCAGTATAGCTTCAAGTTCATTGATTACTTTATCTTCACCTTCCTTATCAATCCTATCGCAGTATTTTTTATAGAGATTGTAGTGTCTGTCCCAATTTTCATAGGTTGCATGCTTGTTTACAATAAAGTAAGGTGAAACCAATTCAGTATAAACATGTAATAAGTCAAGATATTCCTGTTTTTCCGTTTCATCACTTGGAATCGGATCAAATATGAACAATTCTAAATGTTGGCCGCAAGCTTTTCCAGCCAAAGCCTGATTTCTATAAAGTGTTGTTGTAGTATCATCAATATATCTTGGAAGTACATTGGAGTAATATGGAGTGTTTTCCTTATATACAAAAGAACGGCCTTCTGGGAGAACATTCTCTTCTGTTTCCAGGATATGCCTTAATTTATTCCAATTTTCTCTTGTAATGTATAAATCAATATCATCATCCCATGGCATAAAGCTACGATTTCTGACTGCACCCAATGATGCACCTGCAGCCAAAAGATATTTGACATCATACTTTTTACAGATTTCATCAAATTCCACTAGCAACTGAAATAAATTTTTTTGTATAGAGTTCATATTACTCAAGCAATTATCTCCTATAAAATTATAAAATAAATTAATGTTTATACTGTTTAAACGAAGTTATTATAATAAAATATGTTTTTTTAAATTATTAATAATTATCATATATTCATTTTTTAAAATAAATTATTATCGATATATGATTGAATTTCAGATGAATTTGAGTTAAAAAAAATAAAAGTGATGTAGAAAATCTACATCTTATTTAATACTAATCAGAAAAAACATTTTCTTCAAGGAAACTTGCAAATGCATTACCATATTGTCCATAAGTGAATTTTGAGAAATGCAAATTGTCTGATGCAGTATATGGACAATTGTCCTGATTAACAATGTCATAAGCCCTTGTATCGAAATTATATAATGTTAAATATTCACAGCTGTTCCATTTATCGTATATGTTATCTAAAGCATCCTGATAATCAGTTAATGTTAAACCAATCTTGTTTGGAGTAACATCCCTGTTTTCCCTTATTGAATTAGTATATGTACGGTCAGAATAATATAAATCGACAAAGACTACTTTAATAGGTTCTTCACCTCTTTCAACACGCATTTTGCTTGCTTCTTCTATTTTATCCATAATATGGTTTAATGCACCATAGAAAGTCTTTGTATCTTTGGAATTTATTGATCCCAAAATTGTATTGTCAAGATAGTCATTGGTTCCTGCGGATAAAACAACAATATTGTAATCATCTATGGAAGTATTAGTTTCCCCTTCACTGTTTTTTGAAGTATCAAGATCTTTCCAGTTTCCAGGGAGATTTCCAACAGCTATCGCGTCAACAACTTCCCTACAAATACGATATCTGTAATAATTTGTATTTTCAATGTTCACTCCATTTTTCTGTCCCAAATCATGGTAAGTGGAACCTGGAATGGAAGGATTATAGTAAACGCATCCAAGCAATTCAGCTACCCTATATGGAATGGAGAATATGTGTCTTGTTGAAGTTGATTTATACGGTGAACCATATGTAATGCTGTCTCCAAAGTACAATATTCTATATTTTGAATTTTCCTGTGAGTAGTTCATTAGAGAAAATCCTGTGTCAAAATCACTATAGACAATCTGACCATTTTTAACTGCAAATGCCTTTACAGTATAATATGAATCATTATCAACATCATCCAAATTCAATGTAATTGTTGTTGATGATTTTTGAGTAACGTTACCTATAACAACCCAGTCCTCATCAGTACTGTTCATCTTAAGAATCAGATATCCGTCGGCATTTGGAACTTTACCCCATTTAATTTTATTATCTTTAAGTGAAACGATACATGGAGCTTCCAGATGAAAATCACCATCAACCAAGTATAAACCATAACTGGTCTTTGTGATGCTATATGCAGTTTTGGATGTGCATGCACGTACTGTATAAAACAGACTATTGAAACTTGGATCTGCAAATGTGCCACTGTTGAGAATGCTGCTTAATTGGCTAGCGGATTTTGAATAAACATCAGTATAACTGAATACGTTTGCACTAACGCTTCCTATGGATTTAAATGATCCGTCACGGCCAACCTTTCTGAAAATAATATATTTTGTTGCACCTTTAACTTTGTCCCATGTGATTTCTGCTTTAAGGTTCTGGAAATCTACAGACACGTTAGGGCTTTTCAATAACTTTAAACCCTCTGAATCATATGGTCCTAAAATGTTAGTGCCGCTTTTTACAATTATTTCCCTAACGGAGTATATGTATTTGGCACTGTCATCTATTTCATCAGTGAATGTTGCAACAGATGAAGTGGATTTGACTGTAGAAAGCAATGCATAGCTTCCATTTGTTTTTCTTAAAACTTGATATGAACTTCCAGCCTTTGAAATCCAACCTAATTTAACCTTATACTTTCCATCTGATGTTGGATAATAGGTCACGTTTTTCAATACTGTAGTTTTAATGGTATTTGAAGGAACTGATTTGCTTACTGTCACAGAAGAGCTTTTGCTGATTCTGTAGTTTTTAGTATTTGAAGTGATGATTAATTTATGACTTCCCAGTGACATTGTACTTGTTTTAAGCAACGCTATACCATTGGTATTGGTTGTAGCATAGTATGCCTTAATTTTCTTACCTGTATAGACATTGATTTTGAGTGAAACTTTTTTTACAGGATCATCATATGCATTCACAATTTTAATATCATATGAATTGCCTTTCTGCACCGTTTTAGCAGATGCAATCGCTTTTAATGTTGTAATTGAAGAAACAGTTCTTTTAATTACAATCTTTGAAGTTTTACTGACTTTATAATTCTTGTTGGATGTACTTATAATAATCTTATGGGTTCCCAAGGACAAGCCACTGGTTTTAAATGTTGCTATACCTTTATAGTTTGTCTTGAGACTATATGTTTTATATTTAGTTCCGGTATACACCTTAACTTTAAGAATAACATATTTAACGTAATTGTTGTGTGTATCCAAAACCTTGATTTTATAGCTGGTATTTTTCCTGAATTTTATGGTCTTGGCTGGAGCGTAAACTTTTGTTGTGGATTTGATTACCTTGATATAGGATGTTGCCCTTTTCACATTATCGAAAAATATTTCAACTTTGTGATATCCTATTGATAAATTAGGCACTTTAATTGAAGCTATACCGTCATTACCTATATATGCAGAATAAGTTTTATAATTACTACCAGTATATACTCTTAATTTGACAAGAGAGTTATATTTAGGGTCTTTATATTTAGTTCCATTGAAATTCAATACTGAATAGACTTTAACATTGTAGATTACATTTCCTGATGTATAGTCAGATATGATGGAAGAGTATTCCATGGTGGTCTTTTCGTATGCATCATCATATGTAATTAATGAATTATTATTAAAATTAGAAGAAGAATTGCTTGAATTACTCAAATGAGCATCAGATTCATCATTTACTGTATTATTTACCGTAGAAATATTATTTGCATTATACTGTTCTGTTGAATTAGCATCAGTGACATTATCGCTTGCGGAAATACAACCGATTGTTAAAAACAATAATGCAAATAATAATAAAATTGTTAAAATTTTCTTATGATATTTAATCAAAATTGTATCAACGACCTCACTTTTATTGTCGTTATATTTATAAATTCAGATATAAATCATTATTGAAATAATTCTGTGAAAAACAGCATCAAAAAAAGAAAAATTATAAAAGGGACTTGATAGCCTCTTTTACATCATTTAAATCTTCGGTCGGTTCAAAGCGTCTTATGACATTTCCCTGGCGGTCAACCAAAAATTTGGTAAAGTTCCATTTGATGTCATCATTGTCCTTGTAATGTCTGTCAACTGCAGTCAAAACCAGTTTAAGCTTTGTTGCACCCTTACCTGTAATTCCTTTGAAAGGCTGTTCCTTTTTAAGATAGGTGTATAAAGGTGATTCATTTTCACCATTTACTTCAATCTTGTCGAAAATTGTGTATGGAACAAGCCATTTTGAACGGCATACTTGAGTAATCTCTTCTGTAGATCTCGGTGCCTGTCCTCCGAACTGGTTGCATGGAAAATCCAATATTTCAAAACCGTTTTCATTGAATTCTGCATAAATTTCATTCAATTCTGTATACTGTGGTGTAAAACCGCATTTGGTAGCTGAGTTTACTATTAAAAGCACTTTATCTTTATATTGTGAAAGGGAAACAGTGTTACCTTCACCATCGTTTACTTCAAAATCATAAATAGACATGAATAAACCTCATTAAAGGTATTATTAAAATTTACAGTATTTAAACTTTTTACTCAAAAATAATAATTATTACTATTATCGGAACAAAGCTTGCAGGTAAGGCACCTGACAAGAACCATCCTTATGGATATGGACGTATTGAATACTTTGCATCAGTAATCATTGCAGCTATTGTGCTTTGGGCGGGAGTTACTGCATTTATGGAATCATGGCCAAAGATATTTAACCCTGATGTTACTGCATACACTACAGTTTCACTTGTCATCGTTGCAGTTGCAGTATTGGTAAAATTGGGACTTGGAAAATACGTTAAAAATGTTGGTGAAGAAATCAATTCACAGGCACTTGTAGCTTCCGGAAGCGATGCATTCTTTGATGCAATTTTATCCCTTTCAACATTAATCGCAGCTATCGTATCCATATTCTTCCACATTTCCCTTGAAGGAATTTTAGGTGTTATTATCTCCATTGTTATCATCAAGGCAAGTATTGATATGCTCAGGGAAACCGTTGACAGCATGATTGGTGCAAGGGTTGACCCGGAACTTTCCCGTAAAATAAAAGAATCAATATGTGAGGTTCCTGGAGTTTATGGAGCATATGATTTAAGCCTTCACAACTACGGACCTGAAGATATGCATGGATCAGTCCATATTGAGGTTGATGATGATATACCGCACATGACATTCAAAAATTAACCAGGAATATTTCCTATAAAATATATGATGAATTTTCAATAGGATTAACTATTGGAATCTATGCTAAAAATGATAATTATAATGAAATTCGTGACGACTATATGAAATTGCATCAAAATATGAGGAAGTACTTGAGATTCACGGATTCATGTAGAGGAAGACAAGAAATTAATCAATTTTGATATAATCGTTGACTTTGATGCTGACCGTAATAAAGTAAAAGAAAAAATCTACAATGAAATTAAAGCAGAACACCCTGAATTTGAATAGTTCATTATTGATGATTATGACATATCAGATTAATATAGTAGTTCATTAAAACTAATAATCAAGGTGTAATTATGGAAAATAAAAATATTTTACTCATTGCAATAGCAATTCTTGTTGTTGCATTAATAGCAGTGGGTGCTTACACAATGTTTAATGGCAATGACACCCATTTAAACATCACTGACAACACCACTGCAACAGACACTAACACCAGTGTTGAAGAGAATACCACTGTCGTTGGAGACAATTCCCCGCGTAATGATGAAAATTTAACCAACAACAATACTACCTACAAGGTATACAATCCTCAGTCCGATTCATACGTGCCGGTTATTGGTGAAAAGTTCGATGAAGAGGTAAACAGATGGTATACCTACGATGACCAAGGTGTTAGATATTACAATACAAGAATTAATTAATTTTAATTCTTGCTTTTTTTATTTTTTTAATCGAAAAAAACACCATTAATCAAGTTATCCCTATATGTAGTCTCGTCTTTTAAGCCTTCAATATGATGGATAACATTCAATTTCAAATCTTCTAGTTTTATACGTGTTTCAATGTCACTAAAATCAACATTGAATATGAATACATATTTGATTTCCATATCATAGTCAAATACGATCCAATTGGGTCCATTGATATCCAGAAGCTGAATGGACCATTTTGACATTAAACTGTTAATTTTTGATGTAATCTCATCTACATCAAAATCAGCTTCTATGAATATTTCCTTCATTGGTACAAGTCCTGTGATACTGCAGGTGCGGTAATTTCTTCATCATCATCTTTTTTGAATACACCGAATGCAGTTATTTCCTTTTTAAGAATTGACATTGCCTGTGAAGACTTTTCATCTTCAATAGAAACCAAAGATACATTTACCCAGTCGTCATCTTCAGATAAATATTGGCATGGTTCAAATAATTGAAATTTTGAAATGATGGTCAAGAGCACATCACTGATTTCAACGGTGTTTCCTGTTTGCTCAAAGTGTAATTGTATAATTCTTTCCTTAATATTCATGGTAATCATTTTTGTATTTAATTTTAAAAAGCCTTTTCGTATGATTCTAGTTTTTCAATATGTCTGTTTGCAACTTCAAATCCTTCGCTTAATATAAGCCATATTGCCTGCATAAAACCTTTTTTTGTAAGCTGCTTGCAGTTTTCATATGCAAGCATTTCATATTTTGGACTGTCTCTTGTATCATTGAGGAACTGGTCTTTGATTTCACGCCTTAAATCATCATCAAGATATGATTCAAGAATGTCCTTGATTGTTATGGAAAATGTGTTTCCAATGGATTTTGCTATCTCTATTTCCTCTTCAGGCATTTCACCTTTAAGGGATTCCTGTATCTGGATGAATGAAGAGTAATCCTGATATCCGTATGCAGTGAATCTTCCTTCAACAGTATGCGCTGAATATTCATCAATCAGCCTATTTAACGGCGAATATGTCAATATGAATGTGGAAATTGCATCTATCAATGAATTTTTATTGCAGTCAAGTATGCTGCAAATGATTTGAGACAATATCTCTTTTATTAAAAAGTGTGAAAGTTCATGAGTCAATGTGGTTATTTGAAGTCCATCAACCTGTCTGTCATCAATATCTATTTTATTAAATGTGAATACACCCAATTCCTGGCCGTATGATTTATAGTCGACTTCAACAAATGATTTTGTAAACAGAAGCACTTTATCCAATATGCTTAAGTAGTCAAGAACCATTTCATTTGACCTGACCAGATTGTCGAATTCACTTAAAGCAGCTATTTTGATGTTTTTTATTATATTATTGTATTTTTGAGGTGTAAATTTAAAATTTTGGATTTTTTCCATGTTTTCAGGAGTGAAAATCTCCTCAAATGTTGTATAGGATTTAAATCCTTCAACCTCAAAACTTGGTTTTGATTGAATATCCCTAACTTTTGTGATATCATCAATTCTTTTAAGACGAATCAGACATTCAGAACAGAAATTTTCCATTTCAGGATATTGCCTATGGCATTTTGGACAGTATTTTGTCTTTGGAATTTCTGGTTCTTCAAGACAAATGCAAGCATCCTCATTACAATCTTCATGTGAATAATATTCTGAATCTGATAATTCAGGGACAAACTCACTGGATTCAAAAAGGACTTCATTTTCAATAGAACGGATTAATTCATCGATTGCCCTTCTTTTTTTGCTGTCTAATCTTAAATAATCTGATAATCCACTATACATAAAATATTCATCTCATTAATAAGAATGATATGATCCAAATTATTACAGAAACACCAATTATAATCTTTCCGTGACGGTTTGCTTTATCAGAGTCATTACGGGTTACCAAATAAATACCAAAAATCAATCCAAACAGAGGTATTAAAACAGCACAGATATAACCTATGATTGTTGCGGCTTTGTGTTCATTTTCAACTTTTGGAACTTGATAATACTGGTTTGATTGCTGGAAATTTTGAGTATTTGTTTGTCTGTTTTCCAGACTTGCTCCGCAGTTTTTGCAGAATTTAGCTTCATCTGTTAATTTTTCACCACATTTTGGACAGAATTTTGACATTAAATCACCTATTTAAATAATTTTTCAATTAAGTTATCTTCATTTTTATAAAAGTCAAGTTTCACAAGTTCCATTAGGGAATTTGGTGCTCCAACAAGCTGTGTTGCTGTAAAAATTGGCATGTATGCTTTTTTAGCTCCCTGTTCAATACAAATTTTTAAAGTTTCAGGCAAGTTTTGTGAATGTTCATTACTTAGTATTACTGTACCATCTTCCAAACTTTTATTTTGATTGACTGATTCATTTGCAATCATTTCCTCAAAAGCAAATGTATTAGGTTCACCATCACCAGTTAAATTATCGATTATAGTTTCATTATTTTTAATAGATATTTTGAAGATGTCTGAACCTTCAAGGAAATGCACTTCACCAACATCAAGTGAAGTGTCAAGCAAAGATCCTATTCTCCAGGTATTTTCAACTACTTCAGGTTCTTTGTCTTCCTCTCCAAGTGCCTTTTTGAGCGCTTCATTTGACAAGTACAATTCACCTAAATCAATTTGCGGTTTAGGAGGTTCCTCTTTCTTCTCATTAGCGATTATTTTTAAAAGACGAATGATTTCCTCATTCTGCTTTTCAATGTTTTTATTAATTTGAATCAATTCTGATAATTCTGACATAATAATGAGTATATAACATATGATTATTAAAATTTTATATTATTTTAAAGAGATAAAACATGGCTTCTGATAACCTTTCATCATTTGCATACATCTCAAAGCCAAGAGAATATCTGAGAAGTGTAGTTCTTGGAACCAGAACATTATCAGTTTCAGGATTTAAAATAAGACCGTCCATATCCTCAGTCAGGATGAAATTGACAAGAGTTGCAAGATTTACCAGTTGGGAATACTTGTGCTTTTTGGTGTTTACCGCATTCATCTTTTCTTCTGAGGTAAATACTGTTGCATAGATTCCTCCAACCTTGTCAGTATACATTGAAGCGACAGGTCCGCTTTCCTTAAGTGAAGTCATCTCATTTTTGAGCTTCAAGTCAGAAAGCATCAGTGCAAGCAGCTGTGATTGCGCCATCTTCTCAAACAATCCTTCAAAGTCACCGATATTGGCCCTGTTTGAAATGAACTCTTCAAGATCTTTATTGTCAGCTGATTTTTTTAAAGCCAATAATTCCTCTTCTGAATACGGGTTTGTAGTGTAAAAATTAGTTTTTGGAATATTGTCTATTGCCAATATGAATTCCTTCTGGAAGAGATACTTTTCAGAAGCAGGATTTAAGACATAACCTCCAATATCTGTTGTTTTGAGGACATTTTGGTATAATTCAAACGGGTTCTGTAAAATCTGAATGGATTCATCATTTTTATAGAACTTCCTGAATTCATCCATATCCGTAAACAATGGAGTGAATTTTGTATCACCATCTTCATAGATAATGAAATTTAAGGTATCATTTTCCCTTTTGGCGGGAATATACAAGTTGGAGTATCTGAATTCATGTATCAGACGAGCAGTGAGTTCTTCAGTTAGTTTATTTCCATTTGAATATATGTCTTCAATAACAGTACGTAGGTGTTTGTGATTAGTCATTAATGGTAATCTGTTAATTATTGTTATAATATTTATTCATTCGCTCAACGATGACAGTTTTAAGATCCTTTGCATTATATGTTCTGAATGCCAATGCATCATCCTTCAGTGTAAGAACAACCAGTCCGTTGTCAACGCTTACGTGCTTTATTTCATCGAAATGAAGTGTGAATTTTTGAAATGACAAGTTCCTCCTCAAGGATTACAAGTTCCGCCCCAACCCAGGACATGTCTTTGGAGTTTTTAGCTATTACTCCACCGATCAATGCACCGGCACCAAGTGTTGAACCTATAAGTCCTACGGTTGCAGCAGCTCCAATCAAGCCTCCTGCACTTCCGACTATTTCAGGTGAAAGCATTTTGGATATCTTTTCTTTTGATTTGGAGTCAACAGGAAATTCAACTTTTGACTTATTATGCTCCATGATATATTTTAAAGACTCTTCAAAGCCTTTCTGAGGCATATTGTTTTCTTTTTGCCTGAGCACATCATCAACTATTTCCTTAGGTGCTGTAACCACATTGATTGCAGTGTCTTCAACAAATTCCTTTGTTGTTTTAATCCTGTCTAAAAGTGTATGTCTCTTTTTTTCTATTTTTCTTTTAATTGGGATTTCATCATCCATTTAAACACCTAAAATATTTTTCCAATTCCAAAACCGTTTGTTCCGAATGATACAAAGGTACGTGAGGATTCCTTTTGAGGATAATCTGAAGGCTGTGATTCTATTGCATGTACAATCTCATAGTTATTGTATTCTTCATTTAATGTACTGTAGAATTCCTTATGAGTGTATGCTGATTTTGATCCGCTTTTGACTATTTCCTTAATGTCTGAGGTTATATTATGTCCAATCCAGTTGATATAATAGAATTCATCTCCTGCTGAAAACCATAAAATTGAATTGTTTGTCCCGTCATGTCTGTCATAGTATGTGAAGTGAACTGCATCATGTCCTGATACATTGACCTTTTTTGCATGATACTGGCTTATGAAATAGCCGTATAAACTCATAAGATTGGGATTTACATATCTGAGTGTGAAAACATCAATATTCTCATCAAACTCATACATGTCAAAGTCGCTGATGTATGGGTTATTGTACTGCGGAGGTATCTTGAATGTCTCATAACCGACAGTGGTTGTATTCCAGTTTGATGAGTCAACAGCACTTGCTGCACTCATCAATACAAATACTGCAATCAATGCAATCAGAACTTTTTTAAACATTTTTCATCAATAATTTTTAACAGAATCAATTAAGCTATCCATATCCTCAAAGACATTGGAGACATTGTCTTCCTCTTCGTTTTCATTTAAGCTCAATACAAGTTCATTTACAAGTTCATCCATCTTTTTGACAAGTGACTCGAGAATGTCAAGTCTGTTGTTGATTTCATGATCTATTTTTGCACTGTCCTGTGAAGCAAGCCCAATAATGTTTGAAACAGCATCTGAGTGCATGTTAAACATCTTGGTTGAGTTGTCAACAGATGCAATGAATCTGTCATAAGTCAATTGAGGTGGTGTGAAACGTTTTTCAATTAAACTTCTTGCGTTTTTCTCTTTGATTTCATACATTATGGATAATTCACTTAATTTTTTCCTGTATTTGTCAAATTCATGTACATTATATGTATTTGAAGATGTTTTTGGCTTTTCAACCTTGATTCCGGTTGTTTTTTCAATTAAAGGTTCTGCCTTTTTAGCTACCTTTTTAACAGGTCTTGAAGTGAGGAATCTGTGGATTGCATATCCAACGGCAAATGCTGGTGCTGAAAAGAAAAAACCGAAAACGAAAAATGCAAATGGATTTCCCGGCACTTGTGCAATACCAACACACGCAAAGATAAAGAAGATAATAAGTGAAACTAGTTTAGTTTTTGATATTTTATATTCACCATTTTCCCTATCCTGCCAATATCCGAATAAATGTATTAAATCTTGAATTAAACCTAAATTATTATTCTTAAAGTAAATCTGTGATCTGCTATTCTTATCCATTAAAGCTCTTCTAAGAGCATAACCCATTGCATAAACTAAAAATGCTATAATCAATGAAATTAATATTGTTCCAGGAGTTTGAAATGCTAAAGTTCCAAATACGATAAATGTAATTAATGCTCCAACCTTAGCTTTTGATAATACATAATAATTGTTCTGATATTTGTAAAGTAAATTCTGAACAAAGGTAGCTTTTGGCTTTGCAAGCTCATTAACGTTTCTAAATGATTGTGATTTGCATTTGGGACAGAAGTTGACATTTCCATCCACTTTATTTCCGCAGTTTGTACAAATTTTTTCACTCATTTTCATCAACCAAAAAATCTTCGTATGTTAAAGTATTTAATTCTTCGTCAGTTATATTGTCTTTTGCAGCTAATCTGTTAGCCTGATTAGTTATCACTTCTTCAAATAGATTTCTAACAGCCCTTCCGTTAGCAAAATTAGGTGATCTATTTTCATATATTCTTTTAAAGTAGTCATTTATATACTTATCTCCAGGAGCATCCAACGTTAGTGATGAGTCTTCACACATGAGCCAGAATATATTGTAGAGTTCATCTTCATTGTAATCCTCAAAACAGATGAATTTATTGAATCTTGACTCAAGGCCGGGATTTGAGTATAGGAACTTTTCCATCAATGCAGGATATCCTGCTACAATTACAATCAAATCGTCACGGTGGTCTTCCATTGCCTTTAGAAGTGTGTCTATTGCTTCGTTTCCATAGTCGTTTTCACTTTTTGATGTTAAGCTGTAAGCTTCATCGATAAACAGTATTCCACCAAGTGCAGACTGGATGACTTCCTGGGTTTTAATTGCAGTCTGTCCGACATATCCGCCAACAAGACCTGAGCGGTCGGTTTCAATGAGATGTCCCTTTGACAATAAACCGATTTCGTGATATATTTTGGACAACAGTCTAGCAACTGTTGTCTTTCCGGTTCCGGGATTTCCTGAAAAAACCAGATGAAGGCTCATCGGCGGCTGTTTGATTCCACGTTCTGCTCTTAGCTTTCTGATTTGAACCAGATTGATTAATGAATTGACATCCTTTTTAACCTTTTCAAGGCCAACAAGCTTATTCAGTTCATCCATATATTCATCAAATGAATGTTTTTCCTCTTCAGGCATTGTTTTGTTATTTGGACGGTCAATCGGTTTGATTGTAACGTTTTTGCTTTTAAGAGAATCTTCCAGCTTTGTAATATAATTGGAATAGATTTTCAGTACATCCTCGTCAAGCTCATTATCGACAGTTATGAAGAATTTTCCAAATATCTTAAAGCAGTTGAACAGTTCATTGCAGGAGTTAAGCTGATGCATATCAAAGTTTTGGCAGTACTCATCCACTTCTTCAATGCATTTGAAGGAATATGGCAGTGTATCGATTTTAGCATCAGCCAAAGCTGTAATATCTTCTTTTGAAAAATTGGTGTTCAAAAGTGAATTTATGAATTCAACTTCATTGTCTGTGACTTTGCCATCTCCCAAACCAAGATATGAAAAGTATTTAAACAAATCATCGATTATGATGCTTTCCAGTGTGATATTTGACATGTCCTTTGTGGAACTGCAGTATGGAGTAAAAATATTCAATGTCTTTAAAAGAAAGTTCAAATTGTTTAGATAATCTTTTAGATAATCAATATTTGCTTTTTCGACTTCCCCTTGACAATTTGGACATTTATTTTGAGAATTATCCAATATTGTACCGCAGTTTTTACAAATGGTCCACTCCAACATAGAAAATACCTTTAACTTTCTTGATAATATATTTGTGTTTAAAAAGTTAATATAAGTTGTGTTAATATTTTATGCAAAATCAAAGTACCCCATAGCTGCAAGTTTCTCTAATCTTTTAGTTAATTGACTGGATTTAGCGCCGGTGCTTAAGAATTGCATGATTATTTGAACTTCATTTTCATACATCCCAGTTTCATGAAACATTTTTGATAAACAGAGATATGGATATAGGTCATTTTGAAAGAGTTCATTATCCAATAACTCCTTAAAAAACATGATTCCTGATTCATAGTCATTGTTTTTTATGTATGAATCGCCGATTTCCATTAATCTATTCTTTTCTTTTAAATCGAGTTCATTTCCTTCAATTGCCTCTTTAAATGTATCTGGAAGGAAGTTGTTTGGAAATGTTTCCTTTATATATGTCTTGAATCGACTGTCAATAACATAAGTGTGGCAATAATCCTCATTGTGCCTCATTCCCCTTCCATGTGTCTGGACAATGTTAAGGCAGGTTTTGTAGTCGTACCATTCCCTGTCGATTTCTGTTCTCTGATTTATCTGCTTGTCTCCCCAATCGGGAAACGGCAGTTTGTAGATTATCTGAAAACGACATAAGTCTCCTGGAAGATCAACACCCTCACCCATAGATGGGGATATTAAAACCAGAGGTTCATCTGAAGCGATGAATTCATCAAGAATTTCAGTTCTGTTTTTGCTATCATGAGTTATCAGTCGGGAATTGTCAATATTGTCCATCAGGAAATCTCTGCATTTCATGCTGACAGTATGAATTATTCCTTTCTCATTTTTGTGCTTTTCGAGGATTTCATTAATTGACCTGATGCTTTTGGGAGCATTGGCCCTGATGAAGTTTCTTGATAAATTATACTCGTCAAATGCAGTAATAGGATTGTTTTTAATGTCAAATGGGCTTTTTCTCCTTATTGCATATATCTCATCACGAGGTATTCCAAGCCATTTGGAAAACAGTTCCCAGTCAAGGATTGTTGCACTCATGAATACACATACATCAGCATAATCGAATAATGTATTTTTAGCGTAATTGTCAATTTTCAAGGGTTTAAACTGTGCCAGCTGATAATCATCATCCCAGTCAAAAATCCATGTTTCAGGGTCATGTATCAAATGGTCAATAAACCTGCTGCAGTCATTGATTTGATGTTTGATGAAAGCTATTTTTTCTCCAAGCTCTACTTTATTTAAGCTTTCAAGTTTATCCAATTCTTCCTGGTATCCTTCCTTAATCTCATTGATGAATTTAATCCATTTTGAATAATGAGGATTGTATAATTCTTCAATCTTATCATATGTCAATTTGTAATTGATATATTCTTCAAGGTCGCTTTTGGAGAATTCAAGAGTCAATTCATCCATTAATGTTGACTCCAGGTTATGTGCTTCATCAAAAATCAGCAGATTTCTCTTCTGAAAATCCTTGACGTAATTGAGCTCCAGGAACATGTAATAGTAATTGGAAATGACTGTTTTTGTATTTAACGCTAAATATTTCTGATAATAATATGGACAGGTATTGTCTTTTCTTATTTCATTTTCCCTGTTTTTTAAAGAGAATTTGCAGTCATATCCTTCAATCAGGCATTTGCCTTCCTTGCAGGATTGATTTATGTAATTCTGGCATTGGAAGTTTGATCTTCCCTTAACCACTTTGAAATCATTGAAATCCCTTAAATACTGTTCCTGGAGTTGTTTGGTGACGGTTAAAATGTATGATGATTCTGACATATTGGCTAATGTTGCTGCAATTGCGGATTTACCTGTACCGGTTCCTGCTTCAAGTACTATATACTTATAGCCCTGATTAATTGCATCCATAATTTCAGAGATTGTCTCAAGCTGATCATCGCGGGGATTTTCAAATGGGAAATTTTCCCTTGCTTTAGGATTTACTTTTGAATAATTACTATATTGCCAGTCCATCATTATAGTCTGATATTTAAATTTAATAATTAAATCAATTAATCCAAGAGCATTTGAAAAGTAATATTTATTATAATTTCATGAGTTCAGTGCAATTTTTTGTGAGTTTAAAAAAAATAGTTTTTATTCGAATTTCAGATGGCTGAATATTCTTTTCATGTATCTAATGGCATCATTGAAACATTAAAAGTTTTAAAGTCAACAGATATAATGGTATTGGAGATATTTTGAGATATTCATACTAAATCACTCTTTAAATCCAAATACAAACATATTGATCAAATTGTTCAATTCCATTATTCTTAGTGAACTTATCCATATGATTGCATATTTCAATAAGAATTTTATCCAAGGCTTCTTCAGTAGTTCCATTTAATTTTTCAAATTGGTAGATGTACTCCTGTGTATCTATGTCAGGATCTTCTATTAATGTCATTTCACCCAATTCATCGAATTTCTCAGTGAAATCTAAAATTTCACTTGTATACAATTTTTCTGAAGGCTCCATTCGTTTTCTAAAAAGTTCCAATCTTGTTGTCATAATATCAAAATTTAGTTTTAAATCGTATAAAATCCAAATTTTTCAGCTGAAAACTACAATATTAAGTATTGTATTTTTAAAATATAAAATTAACTATTTATGATTTGTTAAATGTAAAAATAAGTATTTTAAATCAATATTTTAGTATTATAACAATTTTATTATATTAAAATAATTAAAAAAATAGTGAATTAGGCTTTTTTAATGTAGCCGTCATCACTATACAACATATATAATGTGCTTACTGATGTTGCCTTAAGCCTGTCATCACAAAATGCATCCTTACAGTTTTCCCCATAGATATCAGGTGAATCATAGATAAAGCAGACATCATCATATAGGTTTTTAATGAAGTTTTTACAGTCTTTTTTGTAGTCATCGCGAAGCTCGTCAATAAAGCAAAGAACATTCTATTTTCTTTCATCTCCTGCAACTTCAAAAAGCAGTTCAGTTACTCTTTTTTCTAATTCATCAAAATCCATTGGATATTTTTTTTACCATATTTACTGCACCTACATGTATTCTGTATATGCCAAGTCAATCATAAGTTTCTCTGCTGTTAACCAGTTTAACATACCCTTCAACAGGTTCATAAATATATCCCATTGACATTAACTGTATGATTAGTGCTTCATACTCATTGTCATCAAGATATCCGGTTTCCTGTCTGATTTTTTTAGTAAGACAACACTCCTCTTCATTTGATATGATCCTGATTACATCATAGAATATTGAGTAAATGTATGAATATAATGGACCGGTAGCATCAGCATTAAGTGGTTCGAGTCTGAAACTGCTTTTGCAGTTTGGACAGTGCATATTATCATCATCAGAAGAAATCACACATCCTCCAAGTTCAACTTCACCTGCTTTATACTGTTCCATCAATATTTCATTTGGAAATCCATATATAATAGGAATCAGTTTTGATCCGCACTTCGGACATGTCTCTGTATCGTTTTTATAACCAATGCGATAGATCCATGACATATAAAACTCGCCATCCCAGTTAGGTTATATATCAAGGTCATACTTTACCATTAATGTTTTTAGCCTATCAATGACTTCAATATCTGTAGGATTTTCCTTTAGCTTCCCATTATAATAATCTGCAAGCAGCTTAAGCTCAGCCTCTTCAAGTGCATTTGCCATATCCATTGGAATCAGTACAGATGGATTTTTCAGATAATAATCAATGACCTCACTGAATTTATTGCATTCAAAGAGCAGTTCCACAAATGTTGATTCATGACATTCCAGTGAATTGTAGAATTTTTTGGCTTCATCCACCCTGTCAAGATACAATAATGCTTTAATCTTGTTTGTTTCAAGCCAGTCAAAGTCCTCGATTTCAAGACCTCTGTTGCAGCACTCCAGAGCTTTTTCATATTCTTTTAAAGCAATGAAAACAAGAGCCTTGTTGTTTAATGTATAGTAGTTTTCAGGATATAGTTTCTGAGTTTTGTTTAACAGATTTAAAGCAAAATCATACATACCCAAGTAGTAATATGCAATCGCTTTGTAGTTTAAGGCAATGGGATTTTTATCATCAATTTTTAATACTTCATCACACTTTATAAGCAATTCCTTGTAATCTTTGAGGAAGTATGAAAAATCACATTCCTTCAATAATTCTTTTACAGTCATTTTTATCAATCCTTTAAAATTATCAAAGTAGACACAATTTAATAATAGTGTGTATAAAGTGTTAGTATAATGTAGTTTATAAATGTTTTGGAAATTTTATTATCAAGAAAAGAGGTACAATCAAATGTTTAAATATTTTAACTAATATGTCACTATTGAATTATAAAATAATTAAATTCAAATAAACTACCTTTTAGATTAACACTTCTTTGAATTTTTCCCATATTTTTACCATAGCCCAAGTGTCAAGTTCACAATATTTAAGCAAATCATTTCTAGTCTTTTGTTGTTCTTCAAGTGTTTGATTTTTCAGATTTAGGAATGCATTTGATGCTTCACCACCATTATGTACTCCGGATAATTGAGTGTAATCCAAATCAGGGTCATTCGGATACAATGCAGGCAGCACATATTTGATTGAATAAGATCCTTTCATTTCTTTTGTATAGTAATCCCTATTTCTAAATGGAATCATCAAATCAACCATATTACTGTTGAATCTTTCCATTTCATCATTTAAATCAGGATACATTTTTCCAATTTCCTTATTACGGGTAGCTTCAAACGCTTTGTTATAGACAATGACACTGCCGTCTTCAGGCATGTCTTCAATCATGCTTTCTGCAAAGTGCCTAATGATGTTTGTATCATCGGCTTCTGCCAAAAATTCCCTATGTTCAACTTCACCATTCTCATTGATGATATGCAAGGAGTACTGGAAAGGGATTTGCTGATAGGGTTTTGTTCCATCAAATTCTGGAATTGCAAAATTGCAGCTTTCATAGTCAATGAAATACAATGGATAATTAAGAGAGTCCAGTACATCTTTTACTGCTTCATTTACAATTTTAGGTTCCCTGTCGTTTAATTCAAAATCAATCTGCTCCAAGTATTTTTTATTGAGTTTTTCATTTGCCAAATCTTCAAATGAAATATTACCCTCATTATACTGTTTGAATTTAGATTTGGTCTGCATTCCACTAATGTCAAAAACGTTAGGTTTCGGTAAATCCCTTGTACAATAGTCCCAGAAATCACATAAATATGGATCAAAACAGAATCTTCCTATTTCCTTAACAGGTTCATTGTTTTCATCATATGTTTCCATCAGCTCATTGATCATGTAAATATTGTTTCTGATTTCATCCTGTTTTTCTAGAACCTCAGCAGTCAGATCATCAATCTTAAACAATTGGGTCATATCCAAATCCCCGTTTCTGACATATTCATTGTTTATATAGACAATACATGCTTTTTTTACATTTAATCCTACATTGGACAAGACGAAATACTGGTATGCGACATCATCAATGTAAATATCCTTGACTTTAGTAGAGCTTTTAACTTCATATATTTCCACACCATCAACATCATTCTTTAGAATATCAACACTGCAGAAATTATTATCAAAACTAAATGATGCTTCAGTTATGATATTTGGCTTGTTTTGAAGCAAATCATCTGTTTTTTTAATCATATTGCTTCTTTTATCATATTTGACATCCTCATAATCACCAAATAGTCCTTTTGCAAGTTCGCCCACTTTTCGCCCGGTTTCAAAAATAGCTTCATTATCCTCAACTGCTGAACCATTTGAGCAGTATTCATTTAACCAGAGAATCTTTTCACACTGTACGCATTGACAATATCTTGATTTAGATAAAAATGTTTTATTCATGATATGACTCCATAAAATCATCATTATGTTTCCGTATAATAATATTGTATCTAAATTATTTATAATTGATGTGATAAAATAATAATTAGATGATTTTATGACATCAAGAGGACCAACAATTGCAAAAAGTTTAGGAGTAAAAAAGGAATTTGACTATGAAATTTCAATGATCAGTCTTGAAATTGACTTGGATTCACCATTCATATTCTACGAATATGATGAAAATCTGACAGATATTGAAAATATCAAAAGGAAATATATATTAAAAAAGAGAGGCATGATCTTAAGCAAAGAAAAAAGATTTGATGATGCAATACTATATTTCAAATATCTAACAAAAAACTCCTATTTCGAAAATGACTGGTACCCCCACAGACAACTAGTTATCATTTCAACCAAAATAAAAAATTATGAATTAACCTTAGATGTCATACGTGAACTATTTTTAAGTAATATCTATCTCGATGGATATCAATATTACTGGTTTTTGAATAAATTAAGAATTGCACTTGAAAAATTCCCTGTTGAAGATAAAGAAGTCCAAAAATGGATTGAATATTTTGAACTTGATAAATCATTCAAGTCACCTAAGATTCATGCAGATAGAATAAAAGAAAGAGATGAAGTCATAAAAGTGCAAAGCAGAAATGCATTCGAGATTCATGAAGAAGTTTATCGTCTTGAGGAAATTGGGAGAATATATGAAAAACATGAAAATTATGAAATGGCCATCTCCCATTATTTAGACATAATTTCAGGCAAATATAAACTTAATCGATTCTATCAAAGATTATGTTATTGTTATGAGAAGATTGGTGACTTTGAATCTGAACTTGAACTTTTAAACTCTTATTTTGAAAATCCTACATTAAATAAAAGTGAAAATTATGATGAATGGTTTAAAAATAGGTTAAAGAAGGTTAATAATTATTTAATGAAAGAATTATAATTATTATTTTCAAAAATTAAAGAAGAGGATTAATTACTTAATATAATATCATATTAAAATATCTTTTATTTTTGTAATTTCTTTAATTTATTACTTACCAAATTCTCTCTCTATTTTTTTATATACTCCGTTTAATCAAACAATAATTAAATATTAAAATTTCAAATTTAAGAGCTCGAATATATGATTCGTAAAAATGATAAACATCTATTGCATTAGGTTCATGAAAATATCGTTGATTTTACAGACAAAGATGATAAATCTGGGCTAAGGTGGACTAGTTCCAGATACGAAGCTAAAAATATTTGCTTTCAATTCCTAAAAGGAATAGAGTTCAAAAATATGGATTTTATTCTCTTACGGATTATTTTTGTCTAGTAGAGTCATCCGACGATATAAAATATTGTCTAGAAAATGATCTAATCTCAAAAGAGACTTGCTCTCAAATCTATAAATGGAATAAACAGATTAGGCGTGAGAAGTGGAATATGGAGGACATTGAAGATATTCTCTGTAAGGATTTTAGAAACTGTATGAGCAGGAATTTCTTTTATAGTAATATTAAAAACTTAATAGAGCTAGGAGTAATAGAATTTGTCAGTTATGATGCAGAAAATGGAAGATTGTTTAGGGTAACTGAAAAAGGTGAGATGGTTCTTAAAGAAGTTTATTAACTGCTTTTTTTGAGATTTTTATATTAATTATTTTTTATTTTTTAATTATTTTTTTCTATAAGTTTATTAATTTTTTAATTCATATATTTAATTAAGTATATAATTTATATTAAGTTGATTTAAAATTATTAATAATTATTCTGGATTAATATGACTGCTAGAATAACTGAAAGGAGTTTGTATCCTCCTTTAGATGGATATTTAAAAGAATTGGGGTTTAATAGCGCCTCCGAAATTCGAGATGTAGAAGGACAATTAGATATTATTGCAATGAAAGACGGGAAAAAATATATTATTGAAGTTAAAATTGGTAATCCTCAAGAAAAGATAATACAAGGATTAGCTCAAGCTTTAAAATATGCTAAAGATAACGATACTCATAATGTTATAGTAATTAATTATCCGAATGAAATTAGAACAGAAAATGTTGAAGATTTAAATATAAAGCTTTAACTACTATAACTAATACTTTTTCATCTACGGACTATTTAAATGATTCAAAAGATGTTTCTCCTAAAGACTTATTTGATGAATTAAATAATTTAATTGTTCAATAGAAAAACGGATTTGGTCGATGTTAATTAGTGGTTAAAGCTATTTCTGAATCTATAAACTCGATTAAATCTACTTTAAAGAGATTAAATGCAAATGATTTGGCTAATTTGATGGATTTGATAACTGGAAAATTAGACTTATTTATGGCTTTATCTGAATTAAAAAAGGAAGATGAAGTTCAAGATATGGTTTTAAACTTAATAAGTTATTTACTAGTTAATCAAATGTTATTTTATCACGTTTTTAGTAAAAAATCCGGTAGAATTCCAGAATTAAAAGAATTAGATACCTTAAATAGTTTAAAATTACAATTTAAGAATATAACTAATATAGATTATAAATCTATTTATCAAATTGACATTATTTCAAGATTACCTGAAAATAATAATATTTTAAATTCTCTAAATGAAATTATAGCCGTTTTTCAATTAGTAAAACCGGAATTAGTAGAAACGATTTAATTGGAAGGCTGTTTCATGATTTGTTACCTTATGAAACTAGGAAAATTCTAGCTGCATTTTACACTAATCCAATTGCTGCGGACATTTTATAAATTAAAATTTAAAGAATTATCGGTGTGCGATGATGTAAAAGAACATTATGATTATTTTAGATACAATATTAACTTTAATAAAGTTTATTAACAGGAACATATTCATTTAAATCATTGAGATAAATATTTTTATTAAAAACCTGAATTGAATCTTTATCTACTAAATAATAACCTGAATATTCACCATTACTTTCTTCTGAAATATCAATGAATATTCCTTTCCCAATTAGTTTACCTTCATATTGGAATAAAATCAAAGTTTTGCCAATGAAATTAAATTTACTTTTGAAATAAAAACAACAGTTATTTTGAGTTATTAGTTTATTCAATGAAAAATCAATTGCATCATCATATGTTGGACTAACAACATCACTATTTGACATTGGTAAAATACGAATTTCTTTAATATCAGACATCTTTTCACCTTACTATTATTCTTTTAAATTATTAATAACAGGATATTTCAAAGCATTCTTTTCCATCTTATTTAAAACAATCTCTTTAACATCCAAATCAAGTGCATCTGCCATCAAAATGCAATAATTCAGCACATCTGCAAGTTCATCTGCAACTTCATCAATATCATATTCTTTTCCCCATTGAAAGTGTTCGAGAAGTTCTGCTGCTTCGATTGATATTGATTTTGCGAGGTTTTCAGGTGTGTGAAACTTTTTCCAGTCTCTTTCCTTTTGAAATTTAATTATTTCATCCCTTAATTCATCCATAATCTATGATATTTTTTTATCAATATTTACTTATTTCTAAAAATGTAAAATTCAATTTACTGATAATAAATTATTTAAAATCAAATAAATAAACCTAAACTTATATAAGGTGTTTAATATGTTAAAAAAATTAATTATAGGTTTGATAATTTTAGTTGCATGCATTGGTGTTGTCTGTGCGGTTCCGAGTATCACTGCACCTGACGGCTACACTGCTGCAGGTGACGGGTTTGTCAGCACATCCGACAGTGATGTTGCTGTTGTAATCAGCAGTTGGAACGATACAAATTTATTATATGAAAACGGAACTGATTATGGAATCTCTGAAATAGAAGACAACATATATCTTTTTGTTGATAAAACAAACAATAATTCCGGTGTAAGGGAAGCTGTTGAAATCGACGGTGACAATTATACTATAAGCATCATCGGTACCAATTGGGTTATCGATCATAATGATGACAATGACATGTCCAAAGCCAAAGAGTTATATGATGACTTAAAAGAATTCAACAAAGAGAATGATTTTGAACCTTTGGAGATATAATCCATTACCAAACTGGATTATTTTTACTTTTTTTATTTAAATCAAAATTTAAATAGCTTTTTTTATAAAATAATAACTAGTGTTTAAAATGAATGACCTTGCAAATGACTTAAACAATCTAATCGACAAATTCGGTTTTGGTGTTGAATTTACAAAAGAAGATCTTTTCAGTTATTTTGAAAGTGAAAAGGAAGCGGATTTAAAAATCAAATTGCTTATTGAAAACGATTTATTAAACCAGGATATACTTTCAAATAACTATTATATTGCAGATATTTTTACCTGCAACAATTTTTTAAGTGAATATCTAATCCAGAAAGAAGAAACAGTAAAAGAAACAATCATCAAAGCTGAAGGATCTATTAAAGCCAATGATTTTATGGAGTTTTTCACTGAATTCAAATCAGATATTGAAAAACTAGAATTGAAAAAATCAGATAATAAATTCAAAGTAAAATTGGAATTAAAAACCAAAGATGATTCAATTAAAGAAAAAATAGAAAAAAGAGGATTAAAAGTTAATTAAAATCATCCTCACTTTCATAATCATCTTCTGAGTAGTCAGTATCATCATAATCATCATAATCAGACTCATCATCATAATCATAACTGGAATCATCATAACTACCGCTGTCACTGTATCCTGAATCATAAGAATAGTCATATGAGTCATAATCAGTATCATCAATATACCAAGGATAGAAAACAACAACTGTA
The DNA here is from genome assembly GCA_022775905.1 of Methanobrevibacter sp. Classification (NCBI taxonomy): domain Archaea; kingdom Methanobacteriati; phylum Methanobacteriota; class Methanobacteria; order Methanobacteriales; family Methanobacteriaceae; genus Methanobrevibacter; species Methanobrevibacter sp. The sequence continues at coordinate 12,388 of JALFJX010000037.1, read as the reverse complement.
TTGTTGTCATCACCTGAATGACTTCCACTTCCTGAAGATCCTGTATATGGCTGCACCTGAGCGGCATTTGTAATGTTACTTACTCCAAACTTGATGCTTTTAAGCATGTGCAATGCAACATCCTTGTCTTTTGCAACGATTATTATGTTGTCGTTTGTTGTTGCATTCTTGACTTCAATAATAAAGCATCCCAGTTTCTTATTTTCATATACCGGAACGCCGTCCTCAAATGTCTGTGTTGTATTTACCTTCTGTTTTTCAAACTGAGTTCCTATCTTTTGAGCACCATCAGTTGATGCCTGTTCCTGACCGTTCCAGCTGATTACCTGAACACCACTCTTTTCATCCTGATAATACTTGATTCCAAGTGAATCATTAAAAAAAGTGGAATTTTCAGAAACCGGCACTTCCATTGTTGTTGCATTGCTTATTGCAATTGTCTGGTATTCAACCTGATTTTGAGTGAATACTGTATATGCAATTAAACCTCCCAGAACAAAAATGACTGCTATCAATGCAATAATAATTAATTTTTTAGTATTCATAATTCTCTAGTAATACTTTATGAAAAAAGATATATAAATTATTTTTAATTTATTAATAACTCAACTGTTAATTTATTCATATTGTTTCAATTTGTCATTGAATGCATTCTGGAATTTGCAAGCCATCTCCAAATGCCATTTAATAGCTTCATCCCAATTCTTATTCTTTTTAACATCAAAATTTTTATAGATATCAATACGTGAAGCTTTTTTGTTATCCAATCTTTCCCAGGTTAACTCAAAACCAATTTCATCTTCAATATCATTTTTATATTCATATAAAAAATCAAATAACTCTTTATCATCATCAATCCAAAGTTGTGTTGTTAATCTTTTTTTAACTGTATTGATAACTAAAGAAACATGAGCTAAATGTTTTTCTAAAGATAAATTGTAATAATTTTGAGGATATGGACTATGAGAAATTAATTCAGGGAAATTTTCATCAATTTCATAGGTTAACTGTTCCCAATAATTATACTGTAACATTTGAGTAGCTGAATACTTATCATTACCAGTTATTCTAATTATTTTAGACCAATTATTAGGACTTGAAACAATCTGAAATTTTGGAGCTAATTTTGAGTCATCAATTTTCCATAATTCTATTCTACATAAAAATATGTTAATTTCACTGTCTGTATGTTCATTTAACCAATCAACAGCTTGACGATGCTCTTCTCTAACATCTTTAACTACCAGATAATTGTTTTAGCATCATGCCCTGATGCATAAGTAATAATTTTTCCCAAATGATCATGATCTGTTTTTTCAAGCTGATTTTCAATTACAATCTTATTATCACTGCCTGATTCTACAGCAAGAATATCAACACTAAAAGAACCTGTAGATACCTCAGTATCAATAAGTTCCATTTCAATACCAATTTCATTACTTAAAATAGCTAAATTTTCTTCTTTTGCAAGCCATTTTGTAAAATCATAAGCTTCATTTTTCCAAACAGAACGCAAATCCCTTACTCTTTGTAAATTACCTAATTGCATAGTAAATCCTCAAAAAATATTATATAAAATATAACTTAAAATAATTTCGAATCAATCGTAAAACGGCTGCCTGACACATTTCCAAACTGAAGTAAACTCATCAATATCCTCAACAAACTCGAATTCACTTCCAGGTGCAATGAAAATGTCCAGGAAATACTTTGACAGTTCATCACCAATGTCCAATATCTTTGAAGATTCAGGCATCATCAGAATATTCAAATACTTCAAATCCTCTTCACTATCCCTTGAACTTACATTAAACGGCAATTTTGGTGTGAAAACCCCATCAACTGCACTCTGTTTCATGTGATCGCTGTCGCTTCTTGAGAAGAATACTGTTTCCTTTTCAAGTTCAACTGAGCTTTCATGTAAAAGATCCAGAATCATATTTGTCAAGTCTTCATTGTGATTCACTTCAAACAGGCTTATGAACACATCAACGGGCATTCCTATTTCCAAACCGGTGAATGGATTTATCAGGATATCTGAATATTTTCCATTTGACTGTTTTAGCATGCCTGCAAGATGACTCATTTGAAGAACAATAGCAGAGCTTTCAATATCTGTTTCATCCATGAGTTTGGCGTCTGTAAAAAGTGGCACTGCCTTTTTGCCGCCTTCACCTGTCAGGTAGTTGATGCTGAATCCCACTTCCTCATCAAATGTTTGAACTTCACCTGCTTCAAATTTCTTGATTTCATCAAACATTTCTTCACTCATAACAACAGTTAAAAACAACTGTGAGCGTACAAGTTCACTTAGGAATTCATTCTGTGTCTGGCTGTTCGGTTCTGCATTAAATCTTTTTATCAGTTCTTCAAGTTTTGAATTGTTCATCAAATCCATAATTCCACCAATCTAATTAATATTGTATTGTTCGTTATTATATTAATATTGTGTATAAAATTTAAATAATATGATTTTTGGACTTCAATTTTTTAAAATAGCTTCAACAAGCCTTAAATATCAATTCAAAGAATAGTTAACTTATAAAAACCTCAAAAATAATAATCAATGGAAGTTGATACACATGATTTTGATTGTCAATTATTTAATCTGCAATTCAAATAAATGTTATAACATTCCTTCATTTTTTCCTCTGGAGGTGAATTTTTGGAGTTCTTTATACTCTATTTGGAACATATTATTTTAATATACTCCAAATTGTTAGAATAATATCTGGAGTATAACACTTAAATTTCACCTCTTTTCGAGCAATTGAACATTATTATTTTCAATGATGGATTTTTAAAAATTCTCCTTTTTGTGAGGTTTTTGCCTAGAAAAATTATTCAATTGCTCAATTAAAATAAAAGATAATTATATTTATTATATGACATTCCATAAAATAACCTACAAGAGAGTTATCTTAGGATAATCTCCAGATGAAACATGTCTTACTGGGATATTGTAGAGTATTCTTCTCTTCAATAAAGACATTGACTAATTAAATTATTTTTTATTTACTTTCATTTGATTAAAAGTAATCAAAACAATATTTATTTTAACATAGATTAATCAATCAAACCTTTTTAAAAATAGAAATTTCAATCATCAATTTTATCGGCAATATCCTCACCGACTTTGGTCAGACGATAAAGTCTTCCCCTTTTTGCTTCCTCGTTGATGCATTCTACAACACCCTTTTCCTTAAGTTCACGTAGTACTTTGGAGATATGGTTTCTTCTAATTCCAGTATCTGCTGCAAGCTGTGTTGGGATTTTCATATCATCATTCAAGGATTTTACTGCTTTTTTTCTGTAGCTTGAAATGTTTACATAAGCATATTTCTTTAATGTTTCATCATCCAATCTAACACTCCCTATATATAATATATTAAAAAATATTATATATAGGTTGTGTTTAAATTAGGTTTAAAATTTCTGGCCTATTTCATAAGCCTTTTCAAGATACTCCTCATGTTCATCCACATCACCTATGAATTTAACGCCAGGAGCTATTAATGATTCAATGAATTCCAATTCAGTGTTCATTTTAAATGGCTGGTTTTCCAATAATTCAACATGTGGTTTGTAAATATCCTCATCAGGATAAGCATGATCTATGATTGCTGCTTTTCCGTCAATGTCCGAAGTAAATCGGAGAAGCCAATATCACACCAGCACCCTCTGCAAGCTGATCAATGAAATAAATTTTTCATACTCATTTTACCATCACCACATCAACTTTCATTGTTGTAATTAAATTTTTTTGAAATGTTGAAAATTTAAAAATTAATGCAATTTTTGATATTGTAATATTGCTTTAACTTCAATAAATTATTCTCTAAACGAACGTGGAGTAGTGGGTCTTGGAATATCCTTATGGAATTCAAGAGCCAAATCCATAATTTCCACTGAGATATCACCCATTCTTTCGAATGATTTCACCACACGAGATATGTAAATATAATAATTCGACATTTCAACATCATCAAAAGAAGTTTCAACCATCTGATTAGCGATGAGATTCATGGCTTTCTGTTGGGTTTCATGAATTTTTTCTTCCGTATCCATCAAATCTCCGCGTAATTCTATACTGCCTTTAATAAAAGCATCAGTTGCATATGAAATAGACCTTTGTGAATATTTATGCATTTTTTTTAATATCTTTAAAAGTTCATCATCAACGGGGGACTTCTCATTGATAACAAATTTAGCAATATGGCCTGAATAATCCCCAATGCGCTCGTAATTGTATGCTGCCTCGCTGAATAACAAGATTTTAGAAAGTTTGGAATGAGGATCAACATCAACAACAGTTTCAACAGAGGAACGAACTTTTTCATACATGTTATTAGTGGTAAAATCTAATTTTAAAGCTTCTTCTGCTAATTTCTTATCATTATTTAAAATAGCATCAAAAGACATCTGGACCTGTTCCTTAACATGTCCGCTCATGCTGCCTAACATGTTTTCAATTAAGAAAAAGGCGGAATGCTGTTTGATGTTAAAAATTGGATTTGAAGAACCATATTTTTCATCATATTTATTTAAATCAATGACATATGCCCTTTTGACAATGTCTTCTTCAATCAATGGTTTAAGTAACTGAGTAACATATCTACGGCTAATTCTTAATTTATCTGCAATTTCATCTTGAGTAGAGGGTTTATCATAAAAAATAACATCCAAGATATCTTCTAATGTTTTATCACTCCGTGCCATAAAATCCTCTCCAATATTTAAAATAAAAAATTAAATAAACAGTGACTGTTTTATCTGTATTTTATATACTCAATATCCATTCCTCATTTAATTTAATTAATATGCATTATTCATCTTTAGGATAATCCAGATTTTTTGAATGCAAATATTTTCATATTCCTTAATTAAAACAATGATTTTAGACTTATTTAAACTTTGCTAAAATGTGAATTTTCATTCATAAAAAGTGAATCAAATTAATTGAAAAAAATATTAATAAATTTAACAATTCCAATAATGAGAATAGAAAATAATGAAAAATATATTTAAATGAAACAAAAAAATGTAAGAGTTTTAATATGTCTTGAATAAGAAATAGGAAGAATCATAGGCAATATTCATCACAAATACTCCTTAAAATCATTCTCAAAAAAATACTTTATTATATCTTAGTTTAAAATCAGACCACTATTCAAAAACGTCCATTAATGTTAAGATAAAAAAAATTGCTATTACTTAATATTTATATCACAATATATAATATTCAAAAGGAAATTTCCACCTCATAGTGAAGTTAATTTTATCCAATTCATAATCTATTTGATCATAAAATTCATTTTTAATGCACAAAATCTGAATTATCTTGCTTAATATGGATAAAATAGGTGCTTTTAATTCATATTCTATGAAATTTTGAGAGTTAAATGATATTAATTTATATACCTATTTTTTAAATGACTATTTTAATTAGCATGTTGTGTAAAGTGAAGGTGGACACTATTATAAATAAAGACAATTCAAGAAAAATTCAACATCCCTACCGGGAAAAGACAGATAAACGTGTTTTAAAAAGAAATCCGTGGCGAGATTATGGCCTACATTTAACTGTGCTTTTTTTGACAATTGTTGCAATGTATATCGGTCCAATTGAAATAACCCCTACAAAAGGGGTTACAGTTTCAGTAATGCCCTTGTTATACACAATGATTTTAGGCTTAATATTCTACCTTGCAAAACCAATAAAATGGATCCAAAGAAAACAATCCAGAATTGCTGAAGGTGCCATGATGCTTTTCATTGGAATTTTAATCGCAAAATTAGCAATATCCAGCGGTCAATCAATACATTTATTATTGGAAATGGGGCCTGCATTAATGTTACAGGAGTTAGGGCACCTTGCAACAATTTTAATCGCACTTCCTGTAGCCTTACTTTTAGGATTTAAACGAGAATCAATTGGCTTGACAAATTCCATTGGCCGTGAACCTGAAGTTGCAGTTGTTGTTGACAAGTATGGATTTAATTCTCCTGAAGCAAGAGGGATATTTGCACTATTCATAGTCGGAACAATAATTGGAACTGTATTCATTAGTTTTTTAACAAGTATTAGTGTTTCAATTCTACCATTACATCCTTTTGCATTTGCAATGGCAAGTGGAGTAGGCAGTGCAAGTATGAATGCTGCTTCTCTTGGACCCACACTTGCGGCATTTCCAGGTTTAGAAACTCAAATTGAAGCATTTGCAGGATTCAGTAATTTGTTGTCCTTTTCTGTGGGAATATATATCGTCATGTTTTTGGCTCTGCCATTCACTGAAAAATTATATACAATTTTAGAACCAAAAATCGGAAGAAAAGATATAAACCAAAAATGAGGAAGAATGAATGTCTGATTTAATCGATGAAATAACTGAAATGACATCAGAGGGCATTTTAAATTGGATTTTGCTTTTAACCATATTTTCAATTATCACAGTAATTGGTAATTGTGCGGGTTATAAACATCCCATATCAGATTCTTTAGTTGGAATAGTGATTTTATCATCTATTGTCCTTTTAAGCGTTTTTTTAGAACGAAAATTACCAATTAAAATTCCATCAATTATCTTTATTATTATAATAGGCATTATTGTAGCATTTCCCGCAATGCCTACTTCACATTTTGTTTTATATTATGTGTCTCAAATTGAAATTTTATCAATAGGTACAGTTTTTATAGGGTATGTTGGAATTGGCCTGATCGGAAATGAAACTGAGTTTAAAGAAGACAGATTGCGCGTGATTATATTTACAATATTAGTTATTTTATCTTCTTATATGGGATATGCAATGGTAGATATGTTATTTTAGTGAGCGGTGTGTTTCAGTCTGGCATTCATTTTTAATATATGAAAACAACTCTAAAACTCAATTGGCTTTGGATTGTGATGTTTGGTATCATCATCCATTTTGCTGTTAGCATTGAGGAGTCATCCATCATAAGCTGAAATTGTTCAGGTTAATTAATATCGCAGAATACCTGGGAAATTTAATGTTCACATTCATGTTGAGTATACAATTGATAAATTACAAATCATGTTAATTTTGGAAAAAAGAAAATTACCGCGAAGTTACTTTTCAAATGATGCTTATTTTTTCTTCAGCAAAAAATCTGTTCATTTTTTAGGTATTTTTTTATTTTTTTATTACATGCCCCATCATTTATTATTCACATTATGTGAATTTTATTTCACTAAATAGTAACACTTAAATAATGTAAAAAAAGACTTTCAAATTGTAGGAGAAAATCAGATCCTACATTTAATCAATTACAAAGAGGCAAAATAAATGAAAAAGAACCATAGAATTGCAGTTATTGTTATTGCAACCGTGTTAATCATTATGAGTGGAATTTTACTATTTTCAGGATTTGGAAGCTCCGAAAGAATTGATATAGTAGGTTCCACATCTGTACAACCGGTAGCTGAAAAACTAGTAGAAGAATATAAAATTACTCACCCCAATGCAAACATTAATGTTCAAGGTGGAGGATCTAGCGTAGGCATTAAAAGTGTCCATGAAGGAAGTGCAGAAATTGGTACAAGTTCAAAAGAATTGGACGATAATGAAAAAGAAGGATTAAAAGAATATGAACTTGGTCAGGATGGAATTGTATTAGCTGTTAACAGAAATAATGATGTATCAGATTTAACTAGTACCCAATTAAAAGACATATTTTCCGGAAAAATCACCAACTGGAAAGAAGTTGGTGGAAATGATGGTAAAATCCATGTTATAGTCCGTGAAGAGGGATCAGGTACTTTAGATGCATTTAAAAGTATTGTAATGGGAAATACAAAAATCAAAAGTGATGCCATTGTTCAAAGTTCAACTGAAGCTGTAAAACAATCTGTCAAACAAGATGAAAACGCTATTGGTTTTATTTCATTCGCACACATGTCTGATGATGTGAAATCTTTAAGTATCGAAGGAGTAGCTCCAAGCACTGAAAGTATCGCAGACGGTTCTTATGAATTAAAAAGACCATTTTTATTCCTTGTTAAAGGAGAACCATCAGGTGATTTAAAAGACTTTATCGACTGGATAAATAGCACTGAAGCAGATAATGTTTTAAAAGGAGAAAAAATTATCAAATCAAAATAAATAACCCGACAACAGGAATTTAAAAAATAAATATGATAACTAATGTTTTCATTATATTTTTTTATTCTTAATTTTTTTATACTGGAGGGATTTAACATGTCTAAACTTACATCTGAAACAATAATAGAGAAATCATTGTTTATTATTGCATTATTCTCTTGTTTGGTGATTTTACTTATAATAAGTTTTATATTTATCGAGGCTTTCCCTGCAATACAGGAATATGGAATCGCCCAATTTTTATTTGGAAATATCTGGGCGCCAAATGAAGGGCAATTTGGTGTTTTTGCAATGATAATTGGATCATTATATGTTACATTCATTGCACTTTTAATGTCAGTTCCTTTATCTCTTTCATGCGCAATATTTATGGCAGAAGTTGCAAGCAGTAAAGTTAGAAAGTTTTTAAAACCCGTTATTCAAACATTATCTGGAATCCCTTCTGTTGTTTATGGATTTTTTGGTCTAATTTTATTAGTCCCATTTATAAGATCTCAATTTGGGGGAACTGGCTTCGGCATACTTACTGCAGCAATCATATTGTCCATCATGATTTTGCCGACTATAATTTCGGTTTCTTATGATTCATTAAGAGCAGTTCCGCAGGACTACAAAGAAGCATCTTTAGGTTTAGGAGCAACAAACTGGCAAACAATTCGTAGAGTTGTTTTTCCATCAGCACTGCCGGGCATTATTACCTCAATTATTTTAGGAATGGGCAGGGCTGTGGGTGAAACATTGGCTGTACTAATGGTCATAGGCAATGTTGCAAAAATACCAGCATCGATTTTAAGTCCTGCTAGAACTTTGACCTCAAATATCGCATTGGAAATGAATTATGCAATCGGCATTCATTATAATGCTTTATTTGCTACTGCAGTCGTGCTGTTTATAGTAATTATTTCATTGTTAATTATTGCAAATCATATTCAAAGGAAATACAGTATGGATATTGGTGGAGGAACATTATGAATACAAAAGGAGGTATGAAAAATGAATTTTAATTTTATATCTGCAAAAATTTCTCAAAAAATAATGAATTCAATATTTCTACTTTCAGGAATTATTACATTAACAATTCTGGTAATTATTTTAGCATATATTTTAATTAAGGGCCTTCCGGTAATAAATTTAGAATTTATTTTCGGTCAAGTTGAAAATCAGGGTGCATCAGGCGGGATATTTCCAATAATCGTATCAAGTTTATATGTAACTTTGCTTTCAGTTTTAATATCCACTCCATTGGGAGTAGGTGCTGCTATTTATATGGTGGAATATGCAAATGATGGAAAATTAACTAGGATAATACGTTTTGGAGCCGAAATATTAGCTTCAATTCCTTCAATAGTGTATGGTTTGTTTGGATTATCTTTTTTTGTCATATTTTTAAATTTGGGATGGTCCATATTTTCAGCCAGTTTAGTTTTAGCTATTATGGGGATTCCAACAATATTTCAAGTTTCAGAAGTATCTATACGCTCAGTGCCAAGCATATATACAGAAGGAAGTTATGGATTGGGCGCTACAAAATGGCAGACCATTTATAAAGTTGTCCTGCCTGCAGCACTTTCCGGAATTGTCACTGGAATTATATTGGGAATGACAAGAGCAATTTCTGAAGCAGCCGCTGTAATGTATGCTGTAGGCTCATCCATTACCATGCCAATTTCAATACTCGATCCGGGTAGGCCATTGCCGCTTCATTTGTATATTTTAGCAACTGAAGGCATTTCTTTACCTAATGCCTTTGGAACTGCAGCCGTTCTAGTGATTATTGTATTGATTATTACATTTTTAACTAATTATTTCACAGAAAGATATCAAAATAAAATGATGGGAAAATAAATAAAGTAAGGAGATTTAATTATGGAAAAAATTACTGTTGAGCATTTAAATACTTATTTCGGAGATGCTCATATTCTTAAAGACATAAATTTTAAAGTAGCTGAAAACACAGTCACTGCATTAATCGGTCCATCAGGTTGTGGCAAATCAACTTTTTTAAGGTCAATTAATAGGATGAATGATTTAATACCAGCATTTAAATGTGATGGAACTCTCCTTCTTGATGATGAAGATGTTTATGCTCCTGAAATGGATGTTGTGGATTTGAGAAGAAAAGTAGGAATGGTTTTTCAAAAACCCAATCCTTTTCCAAAATCCATTTTTGAAAATGTAGCTTATGGTTTAAGAATTCATGGAGAAGAAGATGAAGATTTTATAAAACAAAGAGTTGAGGAAAGTTTAAAATCAGCAGCAATTTGGGATGAAGTTAAAGATAAACTTGATAAATCCGCAATGGGATTATCTGGAGGTCAACAACAAAGATTATGTATTGCAAGGACGATAGCCAATAATCCTGAAGTTATTTTAATGGATGAACCCTGTTCTGCTCTAGATCCAATTTCAACATTAAAAATTGAGGATTTGATTCATGAACTTAAAAAAGGTTACACAATCATTATTGTAACGCATAATATGCAACAGGCATCAAGAGTTTCAGATTACACTTCCTTTTTCTTAAATGGAGAGATTATTGAAAGTGGAAGGACAGAACAGATATTTGTAAGTCCAAAAGAACAAAAAACAGAAGAATATATAACCGGAAGGTTCGGATAATAAATTAAATTAAGGGGGTATAATAATGAATGAAAAATCTCCAAGCATCACATTTCAAAATAGAATTAACAATATTAAAGAAGGTTATGAAGAATTAGGAAATTTAACCATTAAATTAACTGGAACTGTTGTCAGATTGCTTGAAAACTATGATGAAACAGATTTTGAAAATATTGAAGAATGTTCTACTACAATAGATATTAAAACAATTGATTTAGAAAGAGAATGTATTAAATTCATGGCTACAGAACAGCCCTTAGCTAAGGATTTGATGTTTATCGAATCAACACTTCGGGTAATAAGCCATTTTAAAAGAATTTCTCATATATGTTTAAAAATTGCTAAATTAATTAAAAACATTCAATGTGCAGACATTCCTGAAAAAATTCTTAAAGAATTGGAGTATATGGGAGATTATACCTTGATTATATTAAAAAAATCGTTCTTTGTATTTTCAAATCAGGATTTGGATAAAGCAAAAGAATTACCTATTGATGATGATAGAATCGATGAGATGTATGACTCAATTTTAAATGAAGTTACCGAAAATATGATTAAAAATAATGAGTTGATTCCCTATTTTGTTGATGTTATTTTTCTGGCCAGATACTTTGAGAGAATTGCAGATAAATCAGTTAGCATAGGATCTAGAACAATATTCATGTTAACATTGAGAAGACCAAGTATTGATGATTGAATTTTGAATAATTTTATTTCTAGTGAGTATAAATCTTTCATTCACTTAAATATTTTTTATATTTCATTACTAAAATTTCAAAACTGCCAACAGTTATAATCAAGATTCAAATTAGGAATGCATATAAGTTTGATATAAATATTAAAATTATTGCGATTCCCGAAATTACCAATGTTCCATCCATTATTAACAAGACAAAAGATTATTGCAATTTGATTTGGCTTGAAAATTTAAACTTGAGGGGCGAGTATAAATCAACCATCTTAAATTATATTAAAGAAAAGTACCCTGATTTATTTCCATTATATGATTTGACATATAATAAAAAAGATAGGAGCTATTGGAAGAGCCTGAATAATGAAATTAAGGAATACTGCGAAAATCAAGGATTGCTGTATCTTAGGGATAATGACTCTATCATACAACCTTTTGATGAACCTCCAATTGTTGTAAATTATTTCTATCATGAAGAAATAACAAAAACTGCAAAAAGAAAGACAGATGCCATTAGCTATTCAAAACTCACATTCTGAAACGCTTCATATATCTCAGTCCAAAATCATATTTGATTTCCAAAATCACTGCCGTTAAGTCAATATCATCTAAGGAAATGAAAACAAAAAAAGTAGCTATTGAATTTCTCAACATTAACATCGAGTATTATGCAGGCAAGAGGTTACGAACTTTAAAACAATTCGTATAAAACGTATGATATAGTTCGCAACCTTATCGATTTGAACTACTAAACTCTGATAAAAAATTTATTTTTTGACAATTATAAAATTTTTGGAGCACTTCGAATAAGCCCATTAGACTCTTTCAAAAACTTTGTTGATTTTCAAAATCGTTTTTTCGATTTTGGTTTCAAATTAAATCTCTGCGATATATTCGTTTTAAAACACCTCGTTTGGTCTTGAATGTTCGTTTCCTTGATTTTGGCATTGTTTTTTG
>JALFJX010000036.1 GCA_022775905.1 Methanobrevibacter sp. | reverse complement strand
ACATCGTTCTTCAGCAGTTAACATCATTATCACCTTGTTTATTTAGAGTATATTATCAGTACTGTCAGCCATTAGCTATTCAGAACCTACTTTCTGGAACCCTTGCATATATATCGCAGTTCGAAAATAAAATCCAAATCCAAAAACGTTGCCGTTAATGTCAATTCCAGTTAGTTAAATTAATTGGCGAATGCAGGCCATTAGTTATATTTGGGCCGACATCGAGTATTATGAATGTTTGGTAATGGCATCCAACAGGGTCAAATGCCATCACAAGATTATTTTCCTATCTGTGCTTTAAGGAGTTCAAAATCCTTTTTCATCGATCGGATATCTCCCACTTCTCGCTTAAGGCCCTCCAGTTCAGTTTCCAATTTCTTTTTATCATTTTCCAGTTGCATGAACTCAGGAGACTTGATTGATAGCTTTTCAACATCCATATTGATTGTTACGGCAGGCAAATGCCTGATGTATTCATATTTCAACTCTTCAGGATTGGTCATGAAATAAACGGAATCAGTTACGTTTTTAGCCTTTCCCTGCAAATCGTTGACCTTGTCTATGCTCATGCCGTCGTTGTATAATGCGCTTGCATGGAATTTCCTCAGCATGTGGCTTCTGAATCTAGCATATTTTCCAACATTTCCAAGATTCAATGTATCGTTTATTTTTTGAAATGATCTTCCAAGATGTGTTGGGCTTACATCGAATAGGGGGCTGTCATTTTTAACTGAATCTGTGCGTGTTAAAATATATGCATTGATTGCATTTACTGCTTCTGGACTGCAATATGTGATATAATATTTGTTTGTTTTTTTCCTTCGGAGATTGAAGGTAGGCACGACATCATCCTTTTCGTTCAAGAAATCAATTACCTCAAAAATGTCCATTCTGCGCCTAGGTATATATTCTGATACTGCATCTATGTAATCCTGTATGGTTAAACTCAATGCTTCTGCTCTGGCACAACCGCTTGAACATGAAAACAGTATTATGGATTTCATCAATGGTGAAGATATTTTAAATGCTTCCCTTATCACTTCTTTGTCAGGCAAATCCTTATAGTAGATTGGCTGGGGTTTTCTCAAAGACTGTTGGGTAACTCTAGGCAATGATTGTATTTCAATGTCATAGAATTTGTAAAAGAATTTGATGCTCCAGATGTGTTTTTTCACAGTGCTTGCAGCATAATTCTGTAACAGGTGGTGTCTGAATTCAATCAGTTTAGCTCTTAAACGGCAATTTTTCCATCTTACATTGTTCTTTTCATCTTCTTCAGCTTCCATCAGAAGTTCCTCAAGTGACATGTCGAAATATTCACAGTACTTCCGAAGTGAAAGGTTATAGTTGTTCTGTGTCTGTTTTGAATGATTGCAACTTAAACACATATTCTTAATGAGCTCGTTATTCATGCTATCACCTATGTATTTTATTTTTTAAATATTGTTAGAGAGAGCATTTGAAAAGTAATATTTTTTTCGACAAAATCTATAAGTATGACAACTTTCATACTATCTATATGAAAGGTGAAGTATATTATGGAAAAGGAATCAGAGAACTTGAAGGCGAAAATCCAGATTTATATGAACTTGTAACTGATTTAAACGAAACTGTTTGGAATGGAAAAGTTTTAGACTATAAAACCCAAAAATTAATTGCAATTGGTATTACTGCTTCCCGTGCAGATCCTAGAGCTACTAAAAAACAAATTAGGAGTGCTATTGAAGTACTTGGAGTTACCAAAGAAGAAATTGTTGATGTTTTAAGAGTTGTTTTATTAACTTCAGGAATGCCTGCATTTTCCAAAGCACTTCAAATTTTAAACAGTGTTGTAGCAGCTATTGAAGAAGAAAAACAAGAATAATACTTCTTCTTCTCTTTTTTTAACTTATTGCTTGTAAAATCATCTTTATTATAAAGAATAATACAAAGCAAATCATTCCGGTATTTAAAAACACTGTTTTCAATGGATTTTTTAAATTTATTTCTGTTTTCTCACCATTGAATTTTGCTTTTTTATAATCCCAAATACTGCTTATTCCTATAAACAATGAGATAATTAGCATTGTAAAATAGGATATTACGAAAATTAAGGCAATTGGATTTATTGTACCGGTACTTAGACTGGATATGCTATTATTTAATGATAAACTTACAACAGAACCTATTAAGTTAATAATCATATGCAGTGCAATAGTATATGTTATTCTTCCAGTTTTAATGTAAACGTATCCTAAAAATCCCCCTATTAATGCAGAATAGAAAAATTGATTTAGATTACCATGAACTAATCCGAATATGACTGCAGATAGAATAATGGATACTTTAGCTCCGTAAACTATTGTTCTATCTATTAATAGTTTTCTAAAGAAAAATTCTTCAAAAATTGGTCCAATAATGCTTATCAACAGGAGATTTAACCATATATCTGTTGAATTAATTAAGTTTTGAATTGGGTTTGAAATGTCACTTTGGATAGCTCCACCAAGAATGGTGGTTATTATTGTTCCTGTAAGATTTCCAATCCACATCAATGTAATTGTAATACATAAGTATTTCAAAAATGTTTTGATGTTTATTTTATGGATTTCAGGTCTTGTTGATTTTATTTTATTCATTAAGTGTATTAAAATTGGTAATGGTAAAATATAATTGCAAATGGCTGAAATTACTGTTGATATGTTGATGTTGTTGATAATTTCTGGCTTTGTAGCTGCAATTATGTTTGCTATGATTATTGTAATGATTAATGAGGATATTATATAAATCAAGTAATTAAATCCTATTTTTGAGAAAAATTTTTTATTAGAATTCATTTTTATCAACATACTGTTATTTCTTTTTCATTGTTCTTATTTTTCATTTCTATTTAAAGTTTTTATATTATAATAGGTAATATTTAATATATAATATAAATTTTATATAAGTGATTTAATGTTTGATAATTATAAGAATAAATTCATTCCACTGATTTTACCAGCAGTTTTAATATTCTTCTGGTATCTTATAACTAATGCATTTGGTTTGTTTTCATCATATATCTTACCCGGACCACTTGATGTAGTTAATTCTGCATGGGTAGTTATTGAAAATGGTAAGTTATTGACAAATACTATCGATACATTGTTTAAAGTATTTGCTGGTTTGATATTGGCATCCATAGTAGCTATTCCTCTTGGAATTTTGCTTGGATGGTATAAAACCTTAGAAGATATTTGTACTTTTGTTATCAGTGTTTTAAGACCAATTCCACCAGTTGCATGGATTCCATTTTCCATCTTATGGTTCGGAATAGGAACTTTCCCGGCAGTATTCATTATTTTTATGGGTTGTGTTTTCCCTATTTTAGTATATACTATTGACGGCGTTAAAAGAACAGATAATGTTTTAGTTGAATCTGCTCAAACACTTGGTGCTAATGATTGGAATGTTTTAAAAAGAGTAGTATTGCCTTCTACTGTTCCATATATTGTTTCTGGTTTAAAAGTAGGTATTGGTATTGCTTTAATGTGTACCATTTCTGCAGAAATGATTGGATCAAGTAGTGGTTTAGGTTATATGATTTTAACTGCAACAAACCTTTTCGATACTGGTACTACTGTTGTCGGTATGATTGTTATCGGTTTGATTGGACTTGTATTTGACTTTGTATTCAGCAAAGCTCAAGATAGGATTTTCTGGTAGGTGTTTTGATTGTCAATTGAAGTTAAAAATATTTATAAAAAATTCGAAACTAAAAAATCAGAAAAATTGTCTGTTTTAGAAGATATTGATTTATCCATTGAAGATGGTGAATTAGTATGTCTATTGGGACCTTCTGGATGTGGTAAAACAACTCTTTTAAGGTTGATTGCCGGTCTTGACACTCCAAGTTCTGGTGAAATCGTTGCAAATGGTGATGTTGTTAAAAAACCATCCGGTGACAGGGCAGTTATTTTCCAACAATATTCATTGTTCCCATGGTTGACCGTTCTTGAGAATGTAACTTTCGGTTTGGAAATGACCAAAGCAGGTTCTAAAGAGGAAAATGTTGCTGCGGCTGAAAGATACTTGGCAAGTGTTGGTTTAATTGACTTTAAAGATAGCTATCCACATGAACTTTCTGGTGGTATGAAACAAAGGGTTGCAATTATTAGATCTTTGCTTAATCATTCACCCATCTTACTTATGGATGAGCCATTTTCTGCATTGGATATGCAAAATAGACATAGCCTTCAAGAACAGCTTATTGGTGTTTGGAAAAGATTCAACAGTACCATTGTTTTTGTAACTCACGATGTTGATGAAGCAGTCTATTTGGCGGATAAAATTGTTATATTAGACAAAAATCCGGGTAGAATTGCAAATATTGTTGAAGTAGATTTGGAAAGGCCAAGAAAAAGAGAATCTCAAGAATTCATTGCTCTTCAAGAATCTATTGTCAGTCAATTAAATATGGAAGAATAATTTAATTATTCTTTTACTTTTTTTATTTTAATTTTTAAAAAAATAAGTTTTAGGAAATTATATTTTAGCTATTAATGTACCATAATTCCCATTTTTTATGCCTTCATACACATAATCCAATGCTTTTGTGATGGATGTGTGAAGATTATTGTTTTTTGCAAGATATGCAACAATTGCGGAAGATAAATTACATCCAGTACCATGTAAATTGTCTGTTTCAATTAACTCTTGTTTTATGGTTGTAAGTTCACCGTCAATAGTAATAGTGTTTAATCCGTCTAAATGACCGCCAGTAATAATATTATTGCAGACAATCTTTTTTGAAGCTTCAATTGCATCTTCTTTTGTTTTTAGTTCCATATTGGTTAATTTTTCAGCTTCGGCAATATTTGGTGTAGTAAGTATTGAATGGGGAAGCAAATATTTGTTGAATGCATCAGCAATGTCCTCTTTGGTGAGGTCACCCCCTGATGTTGCAACCATTACTGGATCAACTACAGCTTTTAAATTATATTCCTTGATCTTTTTTGAAACCAATTCAATAATTTCCGGGGAGTATAGCATTCCTGTTTTGATGTATTCAACTTCATATGAATCCATAACAGAATCTATTTGCTCTTCAATATATTCTGGTGAAACAGGTGATGTTGAGAAGAATTTATATGGGTTTTGTGCTGTGAGTGCTGTAACGATTCCAGTTCCGTAAACACCAATTGCCTGAAATGTTTTTAAATCTGCATAGACACCTGCACCTGCTGACGGATCAACGCCCGCAATAGACATTACTATCATTTACTAGCCTCTTGTTACTTTTAAACGTTCACTTCCACGGAAAGGTTCTACTTTAACTTTAAGTTCCTTCAAGTATTTTCTAGTATGAGTATGCTCTCCGTGAATCATGATTTCACCTAAATCTTGGGCAGTGTTTACATCCAATGCCATAAAGAATGAATCATGAACTTGTGGGTTTAATTTTTTCCTCTCAGCAGCACTTACATGTTCTTTATAGCTGAATCCTTCAAATTTTGTGTGGATTGCCATAGGTTTCATGATAATCATATTGGTCCCACCACCTTTTGATGGAACAATAATGAAATCTAAGCTTTTTGAAGCTTCAATCAGCATTGAAACATTTGTTTTTCCAATTAAAGGAATGTCAGAAGGAACAATGATTACTTTTCTTGTTTTTCCTTTGCATTCTTTCATGGCTTGTTTCAATGCTTTGTTTAAGTTTGAGTCTTCATTTTCTAAGATGGTGTCTAATTTTAAGCTTTCAGCATATTTTAGAACATCTTCATCTCTACTAATAATGAATATTTTATCTACATGCTTTTTTAAAGTGTCAGTTACATCCTGAAGCATTACTTTTAAGAGTTTTTCCCTTTCTTCTTCGGATAAGAATGGGGAAAGCCTGGTTTTTGCATTTTTGAATTTGCTAACTGGAATTATTGCGTAGATATTATCCATTTTAATCACTTAGTATGTTTTAGCCATTAAAGCAATGTATTTTGCATCTCCTTTACCGGAGATACATTTTCCTTCAGATACTTCTTCTTGAATACCTAAGATGTCATATCCTGTTTCTTCTTCAATTTCTTTACCAACTGCTTCGTCTCCGCACCAGTAGAATTTGACAACATTACCTGATTCAACAAGTTCAGGAACTTCATCTAAGTTTTCTGTGAATTTAACGTGAGCTTCTTGGAATTCCCAAGCTGAAGTAGATAAGTTTTCTTCGGTTTTAGCTAATAAATCAATAACATTATCAGCAAGTGAGTCATCGAGTGCAATTTTGATTTTTTCTCCTTCATCTCTTCTCATAGCTACAGTAATATTGTTTTCTAAGTCTCTAGGTCCAAGTTCAAGTTTAACTGGAGTTCCTTTCAATTCCCAATCGTTGAATTTTTTACCAGGTCTGATGTCTCTGTCGTCAATATTGACTCTAAGGCCTGCAGCTTCTAATTGGGTTTTGATTTCACTACATTTTGCTAAAACTTCTTCTTTTCCTTTTTTAAATAAGATTGGAATTATTGTAACTTGGTTTGGTGATACTTTTGGTGGTAAACGTAAACCAGTTTCATCTCCGTGAATTCCAATTACAGAAGCAATTACTCTATCGGATACACCAGCACAGGTTTGATATACGAGTTTGTGCTGTCCGTCTTTGTCTTCAAAGGTTATGTCAAAGGTTTTTGCGAAAGTTTGACCCAAATTATGTATAGTACCAACTTGTAATGTTTTACCGTTAGGCATGATTACATCAAAAGCCATTGTGTAGTCTGCACCAGGGAATTTATCCCATTCTGGTCTTTTTGAAATCAAGTATGGAATTCCTAAATCATCAAAGAATTCTTTGTAAATTCCAATGAAGTCTTGGATTTGTTCATCGGATTCTTCTTTAGTTGCGTGAGCAGTATGTGCTTCTTTGAAGGTTGTAATTTCTCTTACACGAATTAATGGTCTTGTATGTTTAGTTTCGTATCTAAAGGTGTTTACAATTTGATAGTATTTGATTGGAAGATCCATGTGGGTTCTAATCCATAAAGCATACATTGGATAAATTGCAGTTTCACTTGTAGGTCTTAAAGCTAACTGTTCGTTTAATTCTTTTTGACCACCTTTGGTTACCCAGTATACTTCGTCTTCGAATCCTTTTACATGAATTCCTTCTTTTGCAAGTTCACTTTCAGGAACAAGCATTGGGAAGAGCACTTCTTCGTGATCTTTGTCTAATAATTTTTTAATAATGTTCATTGAGTGTTTTCTAATTTGAAAACCGTATGGCATCCAAATAGCCATTCCTTTAATAGGATATCTTGAATCAGTAATATTTGCATTTTCTAAAATATCATGAAACCATTCATCAAAATTTTCCACCATATCACCTAAAATAATTTTATAATATTAAATTATTTGTTTTTAATAAGTATTAAGTTTATTTAATTTTGATTAAATTCTTATGATGCTGTTCATTTTTTGAAAAACATTTTTTATATTTCTTATAAGTTATAACTTATAATTTATCTGTGATAAGAGGTGCATTTCAAGTGTAACTTTTTAGAATAAGAAAGTTATTTATAATTATTTTATACATATATAATATTGTATAATTTATTTTTAGGAGATATTATGACTAATAGGAAAATACAAATGCCTCGTGAAGTTTACATTGATCCGGGTATTGTACATGATACTGCCGATATTTGTAAGTCTTTGCATTTGGGTAATGATTTTTTAATAGTGACAGGTTCTCATACTTATGAAATTGGAGCAAAGCCGGTCATTGAAAGCTTAGAGAAAAATAATTTATCTTATGATGTAATTAAGGTTGATAATGCTTCTGAAGAATCAATTTCAGAAGTTGAAGAATTAATCACTCCAGAAACTACTGTTTTAGGTATTGGTGGAGGG
The DNA here is from genome assembly GCA_022775905.1 of Methanobrevibacter sp. NCBI lineage: Archaea > Methanobacteriati > Methanobacteriota > Methanobacteria > Methanobacteriales > Methanobacteriaceae > Methanobrevibacter > Methanobrevibacter sp. The sequence goes on along the minus strand of JALFJX010000036.1, from coordinate 74,733 downwards.
AAGGTTATTGATGTAGCTAAATTATCTTCATTCAATCAAGGCGTATACTTTGTATCCATGCCAACAACAGCTTCACACGACGGTATTGTATCTCCTTTAGCATCAATAAAAAATCCAAATACATCAATATCTGCCACTGCACATTCTCCAATAGCAGTTATTGCGGATTCCGAGATTATTGCACAGTCACCATTCAGATTACTTGCAGCAGGCTGTGCTGATTTGATAGCTAACTTCACAGCTATTAAGGATTGGGAATTGGCTCATCGTTTAAAAAATGAATTATTCAGTGAATCTGCAGCAGCATTATCCATAATGTCTGCTCATTTGATTACTGATAATATTGCCAATATTAAGCCTAATCTAGAACCTAGTGCACGTATTGTAATGAAATCATTGTTCAGTGGTGGAATGGCTATCAGTATTGCAGGTTCATCACGCCCAGCAAGCGGATCTGAGCATCTGTTCTCACATGCTTTGGACAAGATTCTTGATAAGCCAGCATTGCATGGTGAACAATGTGGTATCGGTACAATAATGATGATGTATTTGCATGGTGGAGATTGGAGAGTTATTAAAAATGCATTGGAATCAGTTCAAGCTCCAACAACTGCTGCTGAAGTTGGTATCTCTGAAGAAGAAATTATTGATGCATTAGTTATGGCTAATAAACTTAGACCTGAAAGATACACTATTTTAGGTGATAATGGAATTTCTCGTGAAGCGGCCTATGAGCTTGCTTATAAAACTGAGGTGATTTAGATGATTACATTAATAGGTAAAGATTTGGCTAAAAAAGGTCAAGAATTTGTTTTTTTAGGTCCGGCTGATGAATGTGAAAAATGTAGATTTAAATCATCTTGCGTTGGAAACCTTGAAATTAACAGAAAGTATGTTGTTGTAAATGTTAAAGAAAATGAGCAAAAATGTCCAATACACTCTGGAGGAATTGTAGTTCCTGTAGAAATTGATAGGGCAAAAATTGAATTATTAACTACTTCCAAAAATATTTTTGAAGGATCAACATTCACATTCAATGCTGCTGACTGTGATGAAACATGTGAATTCCATGATTTATGTTTCCCTGACGGATTACATGAAAATGATAAATGCATTGTCTTGAATAATGAAGGTAAACATAAAGGTGAATGTAAAAAAGGATTTAAACTCAATAAACTTACTTTAGGATTTGTGATATAATGAAAGATACTAGTAGTAACAGTTCCAGTAAAAAGAACGCAGGTTACAAAGCTGCTGAATATGTGGAAGATGGAATGGTTTTAGGATTAGGAACCGGTTCAACAACTCACTTTTTCATTGAAAAAGTTGGTATGAGAATCAAAGAGGAAGGAATAAGTGTAAAAGGTATTCCAACTTCATTTCAATCATTATTAATTGCAAAACAATGGAACATTCCAATCACTACTTTGGAAGAAAATGACATTGACTTGTCTGTTGATGGAGCAGATGAAGTTGATGGTGAATTTAATTTAATCAAAGGTGGAGGAGCAGCTCACACCAAAGAAAAAATCGTTGACTATGCTGCTAAACAGTTCATTGTTATCGTAGATGAATCAAAAGTTGTCGAAGAGTTAGGAAATTTCCCAGTGCCTGTTGAAGTATTGCCTGATGCATCCCGTATGGTCATTAAAGAATTGGAAGATATGGGTGCTGAATGTGAAATCAGAATGGCACAAAGAAAAGATGGTCCTGTAATCACTGATAACGGTAATTTTGTCATTGATGCTAAATTTGATAAGATTGAATCTCCAAAACATTTGGAAATTGATATTAATACTATTCCAGGTGTAGTTGAAAACGGAATATTTACACAAATGGTTGATAAAGTCATCATCGGTACTGATGATGGTACTAAAGAATTGTAGGTGATTAAATGCCTTTCAGAGGTCAAATACCATTTGATTTAAAGGATATGGGTTACAAGATAGCTATCATTTTTGGAGCTTTAATTGTAATTTATGGTGTTTTATGGTTGCTTGCGGAGTTAAAATTAATTCCTGCAATTATATTTTTGATATTCCCACAAATAGTATTGATTTTAATTGGAATATGCATTATTTACTTCGCATATGATCGTAAAAAGAAATATTATTAATTTTTTTTAGAAAAAGAAAAAAATAGAGAGATTTTTAAAGTCTCTTCTATCTTTTTGTTGTTATGTATACTTTTTTACTGGTTGCACTATAGTATTTGCTTCCAGAGAATTTTATTGTTGCTGTGTATTTACCTCTTGTAGTTAATTTGGTAATTTTAAATGTAGCTTTACCTTTGGAATTGATATATGCTTTGTATGTTTTACCTTTAATTTTGAGATAAACTTTAGCTTTACTTACAACTTTTCCGTTGCTGTTTTTTAATGTAATAGTGTATGATTTAACTTTTGTTCTTACTTTGAAAGTCTTTTTGTAAGCAGTGATTTTAGTTGGTTGTTTAATGACTTTTAAAGTAGTGGTTTTAGTGATTGGTGCATAGTAATCATCACCAGCAAATTTTATAGTTGCTTTTTTAGATCCAGTAGTTGTAGCTTTTACTTTAAATGTAGCAACACCTTTGGAATTGGTGGTTGCAGTGTAAGTTTTGCCATTGAATGTAACTGTAACTTTTTTATTTGCTAAAACTTTTCCACTTACATCTTTAAGAGTAATACTGTATGAGTATCCTTTAACAATTGTAGTTAAGTAAATATTTTTATTGGATGCAGTAATGGATGTTTTAATTCTGTCATCTTTTACAGTAATGGTTTTATTTACAATGGTTTTTGCGTAATTATCATTACCAGCAAATGTGATTGTTGCGGTGTAAACACCTGTAGTTAATTTAGGAGAGATGAGTGCAGTACTATTTTCATCGGTTTTAGCGGTGAAGTTTACACCATTAATGGAAATAACTACATCTTGGTTAGCTAATTTTTCTCCATTTTGACCAATTAAAGTAAATGTTATATCATCTTTGTATCCAACAACATCATATGCATCAATAGTCACAGTTTCTTTGTCAGAGTAAGTTCTCATAACATCATCTACACTTTGATATTTGGTTTCAGCTCTTGCAATATAGGTTACAAATGTTGGTGGGTATGGTAAAAAGTCTAAATTGAATGAATTTGCACCAATGGTTATGTTTGAGTATCCTCCACCGAGTAAAATACCAATTCTACTTCCAGAAATTGAATTGTTGAAGATTACTTCATCTGCAGATCCATAAGCAGTAATTCCACTGATTTTACAGTTGGAAATAGTATTGTTGTATACAGTGTGTCCTTTAGAGTGCATGAGATAGATTCCTTCTTTTGCACCAGAGATTGTGTTATTGAATATAGTTACGTTAGGTCCGGTTCCGTGTCTTACATCAATACCGTGGTTTGTAGCATTGATTACTGTATTTTCAGCAATAATTCCGTTTGGAGAACCGAAGTTCATAATACCAGTTGTGTACACATCATGGATTGTGTTTTTAGTGATGATGCTGTTTTTACAGTATTGTTGGAAAATACCCCATGATGCACCAGTAACATCACAGCCAGTAATGGTTAAGTTAATATTTGATTCAGCATAGATTCCAGCGGTTTTGTATTCATTGGTCATTGCAGTGACTTTGGTTGTATCGTAGCTAGGATATTGTGCTTTGATGTTTAAATCACTCACGACAACATTAGTTGCGTTTAATACGTATAATACTGCATTGTATGCTACAGCGTATCCACCGTCTGCAGTAGTATTTTTAACTTTTTCAGCAACATTGCTTAAGTATTGTTCATTGTCTTTAAAGTTAATTCCAGTACAGCCAACTAAAGTAGCATTGTTACCTAAAATTTTGATGTTTTTATCGGTGTAGATTGAAATGTCATTGTAAACAGCGTTTGCAGTGAAGCTTAAAGTGTCACCATCAGTCATACCGTTAATTATTGTTTGAATTTCTTCATTGGTAGCTCCTTCAGGAACGACGTATTCAGTTCCGGTTTTTGCTAAAATATCATCATAGCTGATAGCAATATATTTAGGAGTTTCAATTCCAGTAAATGCAACATAATTGTCTACGGTATTTGAACTGTCAGAGTAAGTACCCATAATGTCTTCAGCACTTTGGTATTCAGATTTTGCTTCTGCAACATAGTATACGAATGTTGGTGGGTAAGGTAAGTTATCTAAAGCAAATGTATTTTCACCTACAGTGATGTTTGTGTATCCTCCACCGAGTAAAATACCAATTCTTGATTTTTGCATTTTGTTTCCACTTAATTTGACATTTGATGAACCATAACAGGTAATTGAACTGATGGTACAATTAATTAAAGTATTGTTTGCTGCAGTGTGTCCAGCAGAATGCATCAAGTAAATTCCTTCTTTTGAACCAATCACAGTATTGTTTATAACTTGAACATCTGGACCGGTTCCGTGTCTTACATCAATACCGTGGTTTGTAGCATTTATCACAGTATTGTTTGCTATGACAGTCCTTGCAGATCCAAAGTTTAAAAATCCGGTTGTTTCCTGATTTTTAATTGTGTTGTTGGTTACATGGCCATCAGCACAGGATTGGAAATATAATCCCCAGGAAGATCCGTATAAAACATTGTTTTTAAATGTTAAATTGTTTGAGTTCATTGCATATACTAATGCATTGGAATAAGTAGCAGCGCTGTTTGCACCGCCAGTTATTTTTAATCCGCTAATTACAACATTATCTGCTTTGACAACATATAATGTAGCAAAGTTTGCAATTGCATATCCTCCTTTGTCAGTATCATTATAGATAATATCGGGAGTGTTGTCTTTAGAAGGAGTGTCATATCCTACTAATTCTGCTCCATTACCGTTAATGGTAATGCTTTTGTTAACATATATACATATGTCATTATAGGTTCCAGTTTCGAAGTTAAGTATGTCACCATCATTCATACTATTAATTTCGTTCTGAATAGTTGCACTATCAGAACCTACAGTAATAGTATGTTGTGAATGTGTTTGATTAACATTACTGTCTCCTTCATTTAGGATAGTCATATCATTATTTTCTGGCACTGTGGGCATGTCAGTTGTATTTCCCTGAGCAAATGAAACACTTGAACATAAAAATACGATTAAAAATAAGGATATGGCTAAAATATAATGTTTTCTATCCATATTCATTCCTCTTATTAAAATTACTATATTGCTAAACTAATTAAATTTCATCGTTAAGCAATATAGTTCATATTGTATTTTTTATATTATTTAAATATTAGGATATTTTAATTTTATTTTCTTATAATAACGTAATTACTGTTTAATTTTAAAATTTAATTTTGTTATTTTTTTAATAAGGTTTATATATGTATTAAAAATAAATATTTAAGTATAAAATCAATATTACTATTAATACATATCATTTATTTTTCATTGAATAATTGAGTTAATTATGTATTAAATATTCATCAATAATAAAGTTATTTCATATTATGGTTTTTTACATGTAAATTGATTTACTTTAACTTTGATTAATTGGGTATTGATTTTAAAGTCATATCGGGAGATTGTATGAATAAATTAGTGAATATTTTATTCATATGCTTTATTGCCTTATGTGTTATTTCAGCGGTTAGTGCGGATGACACTCCAGATAATGCTACTGTCAGTTCACATTATCAAATAACATCTAATTTATCAAATACTGAAATTCAGACTATGTTTGATAGTGCAAATGATGGGGATGAATTTGAATTTATTGATGGGGAGTATAATGATATTTCTTTAGTTGTAGATAAGAAATTAAACATTATTTCTAAAAAGAATTCAAAAATATACACTTCAAATCAGCTAACTGACAAAGCTAAAACTTTGGGAATAAGCGATTCTTTCGGATTTTATTTCACATCCAACAGTTGTGGAAGTATCTTGTCAGGAATAACTATTATATCTAATAGTGATTATGGTATTGTCGTTGATTCATCTGATAATACAACAATAAAAAATGTTGTTGTTAAAAATGGAGAAAACGGTATTTTAGTTGAAAATGCTAATAATGTAAGTATATTGTCTAATGACATATCTAAAACAAGTGGTGATGGAATCCATTTGGAAAATGTCAAAAATTCAAATGTTGATAAGAATACTGTTTCTTATAATAAGAGATCAGGAATTCATCTTTCAAACATTTATTACTGTAATATAACTAACAATACTGTTCATCACAATGACTTTAATGGAATTTCATTGTTTAATAAGACAACTGGAAACATGATAAAGTACAATTTGGTTTATGAAAATCCTAATGGAATTTACATTGACTCAGAGTCAAGTTATGATGTAATCAATGCAAATACATTCACTAAAAATAGACGTCATACTGATTATGAATTAGGTGCTTTTGAATCAGGTAATGGATTATTGTTTGGGGCTAACTTTAAAACAGCAAAAGAAGGCAAAGATTCAAGATTACAAGTTAAATATAATGTTTTAACTCATAATGAAGGATATCAAGCTAAAAATAATCCTGATTTACCAGTATTCAAGCTTGGAGATAATTGGTTTGATTCAACTGATGATGCAAACACTTTTGTTTGTCCAATGCTTCTTGCAGGTATCATGAAGATGGGTACATTGTCCGTTAAAAACGGTATTGGTCTTCAGATGTATGATACTGCTGGAAATGAAGTTAAAGAATTTGGTACATTTGATACTAAAGTTAACATTAATGGAAATCAGTATACTGCAAAATTCGTAAACGGTAAAGCTACAATTGATGCAAATCTCGATCCGGATACTGAATATGAGGTTGAAGTAATGATTGGTGATAAACCGGTTAAATTTACATATAAAACAGCATCTGGTGAGAAAAATGATGGTTCTGATTCAACATCAACATCAACAAGTGGCAATCCTGGAAATTCAGGAACAAATCCTAATAATTCCGCAGATTCAACTGTAAATGGTGCTTCAAAAGGTAGTGGAAATTCAGAAAATGGGACTTCTAAAAGCGCTCATTTCGCAAATTCCGAAAATTCAGGAGTTTATGGAACAAACGCTTCTGGTAGTTATCAAGATTCATCTGATAATGGTAATCGTGCATTGACTAATGGTGATGTTAATGCAGGTGATTCCAGTGAGGGTGAACAATCCGAAGAAGGAAAAGCATATGAAATAGTTCCTCAAAGCAAAATTTCAAAAGAAATTACTGATACTTCAGGACTAGTTGTATTGAGTATTGTTTCCATCATGGGAATGATTATTTATGGATACTGGAGAAAACCTGAAATTGAAGATTAAATTCTCTTTTTCTTTTTTTATTTATTAACAAGTTCTAACAAACTATGATCAATGACTATCAAATTTAATTCTTTAAAAATTAATACCAATAAAAACTTTGAAATCATTGACATCACTGCCAAAATTAATGAAATAATTGATATTGATGATGGGATAATTTCTATTTTTTCAAAACATTCGACATCAGCTATTGTTGTTAATGAAAATGAGTCAGGATTACTGAATGATTTTGAATTCATGTTGAATAATCTGATTTCAGACAAATTCAGTTATGATCATGATAGGATTGATAACAATGCAAGGTCACATTTAATGTCATTTTTGCTATCATCAAGTGAGACACTACCTATTAAAAACGGAAAACTTGATTTGGGTACTTGGCAATCAGTATTTTTCATAGAACTAGATGGGCCAAGAAACAATAGGACAGTAACTTTGACAATGGTTGGTGAATAATTGAGGAAATTCACAATTATTTTAATATCTATTATAATTATCCTACTTATTTTGATATTAATTTTTAATAATTATGATGCTATGCCAAAAATAAGTAATTATTCTCAAATGGAAATACAAATGAGAAAATTATGGTATTAAAAAAAGAATTAAAGAATTTATTTGTTAATAAATTCTATTTCAAATGCAATTACTGGGTAATCTAAGGTAAAGTTTGTGATAACTTCAGGGGATACTTCACCAAAGAATCCTTTGATTGTACCTTTTTGAGCTTTACCTGTTACATCTGCTGCTCTTCCTTCAATGAAAGTTTTGTTTTCACTGTCTGTAATTTCCATTGTGTATCCGAGGTTGGATAATACAGTACTCATAATTGATTTGATTTCAGTGAAGTTAGCAGTTGAATGACAAACGAGTGCAGCTAATTTTTTAGAGGAAACAGTTTTGTTTTCTTTAGTTTCATCTAAATATAATACATCTCCGATTTCAAAGATTTTTTGAGGTAAATCTTCGTGTTTGTTGTCTTCCAAGAATTCCATAAGTGAGTTAATCAAGCTGGTTCTAATCATGGTTCTGTCAATTGTGATAGGTCTTGCAACTTGAACATGAGGTTTTTCTTCTTGATTCATTTTTTCGTAATGTGCTTCTTCATTGGTAAGCATTAAACTCATTACTTCCTGGAATCCCATTGCAATCATTACTTCACGAATTGTTGCTTCTGCCTTAAACCAGTTGTTTTCATAAGCTACTGTGTTAATGTCTGGAAGTTCAGCAACTACATCGTTTATGTGGTATTGTACCGCAATGTTTTCAACAATATCCACTTCGTGCAATATGTCTACACGGTATGAAGGAATAATTGCTTTTACTTCATTTTCATTTATAATTTCAGCATCAAAACGTGCTTTTAATAATAATTCTTTAATGTCTTCTGCAGTTAAGTTGGTTCCACCAATTAATTCATTTGCAGTATCTACATGAACATTCATTTCCTGTGGAGTTAAGTCAGGAGTAATGATAGTTTTATCTTCATATCTAATTTCCATGGATTTTATTTGTCCACCAACTTCTGCAAATGATGAGCAGATGATGTTTAATGTTTGATTAACTGCTTTTTCGTCAGTACCAGTTACATCAACAATGATATTATGCACGTCTTCTTTGATTTTGGTCAATTCTCCGTTAATGATTGGAGGCATAGATAATACATTATCGTCTTTATCAAGAATTAATGGATATTTCTCGAAATCTTGGATTAAATGAGCATAATCTTTACCTTTATCATGTTCTGTTAAAACTTCTTCTGGAGTCATTGCAATGTCTTTTTCGAGTGGAACAAATGCATTTGCATCTTTTGGAGTTGCAATGTATTTGATAGGACTATTTACTACATCAGCATTGTGAATACCGATAGCAACTTTTTTCCTGTCTCTTCCAATAACCCAGTGAAGGTTTTCTTGGAAATCCATAATATATTTGAGTTTGTCTCCTGAAAAATCAACGTTATCGATTTTAGCAAAAGCAATATATGGTCTAATTGCTGCAACATCTTCATCTACGGTAACATATTCGCCAGATTCTTCAACTTTATAGTCTGGAAAACCTACTTCTTGACCAATGAATCCTTTAAATGATCTGGCTACTCCTTCAACAGATAAATTGTCCGGTCTGTTAGGGAAGAATTCTACTTTGATTTCTTCATCATCAAAGTCTTCAATATCACTAGACATCATTGGTAATGTGTCAATTAGTTCATCTTTTTCCATATCTATTCCTAAATCTTTTAAATCTTGATATTTGAATGTTATAACTGGCATTTAATAACTCCATTAATTAGTTTTATAATCCATAGATTAACATAAAGAATAATGACTCAACAACAAAGTGAAGAGCTCTATGTTCTAATTCTTCCATATTGCGTATGAATACTGTATGGGATACATCAATTACAAAATGAATTAAGGCTGCTAATATTCCAATAGTGGGGTTTAAGAAAACTATTGATAAAATGATAAAATGAAATACGGCTTCCATTGATTCATGTATTACCCAAGTTTGCCATGCAGAATGTGTTGATTGTTGAATAAAAACACCTAATAATATATAAAAGTTATTTAAAACTTTCCACATGAGAGTAGTGTGCAATACATCGCTTATAGCCAATACAATAGCAACATAAAACCATATCATTTGCATTTTTTCACAGTCCTTTTTAGATTGATAATATTAATATTTTAGTTTTATTATATAATATAGTTAACTATTACTTGTTAAAATCGGTTTATTTTAACTATTTATCTACTTTTTTTATTAAATTCGCCTTATTTTATGAAAGTTTTTTAAATAATAAACTACATAATTAATAATATTATTATTATCTAATATTTATTAGGAGAAAATATATGTCAAACGAAGAAATTCCTAAAGACTATGATTTTAAAAAAGAGAAGTTTTGGGAGAAAAAATGGGAAGATGAAGACATCTACAAATATATTGGAGATGGATCTCGTCCTAGATACATAATTGATACTCCCCCACCATACCCAACAGGACTTATACACTTAGGTCATGTTTTAAATTGGGTTTATATTGATATGAATGCAAGATACAGAAGATTAAAAGGTCATGATGTATTATTCCCACAAGGATGGGACTGCCACGGTCTTCCAACTGAAGTAAAAGTTGAAGAAACTTATGGAATCAAGAAAAATGATGTTTCTAGGGCTCAGTTCAGAGAATATTGTGTTGATTTAACCACTAAAAACATTGCTAGCATGAAATCTCAAATGAAAGCAATGGGTTTCTCACAAGACTGGAACCGTGAATTCATTACCATGACTCCGGAATACAGAAGAAGGACCCAATACTCTTTCTTGAAAATGTATGAAGAAGGATTAATCTATCAAGGTATCCACCCTGTAAACTGGTGTCCTCGTTGTGAAACAGCTATTGCTTTTGCAGAAGTTGAATACAGTGACAATACCACATTCTTGAACTATGTTAACTTCCCCCCTGCTGTAGAAGACTCATATGATGATATTGTATCTTCACAAGCATCAGGAAAACAAGCAGACCCTAAAGATGAAGGTATTTTAATTGCAACTACCAGGCCGGAATTAATGGCTGCTTGTGTGGCTGTTGTAATTCACCCGGAAGATGAAAGATACACTCATCTTTTAGGTAAATATGTGGAAGTACCATTATCACATCAAAAAGTAAAAATCATTGCAGATGAAGAAGTAGATCCTGAATTCGGTACAGGTGCAGTAATGATTTGTACATTTGGGGACAAAACTGACGTAAGTTGGGTAAACAAATATGACTTAGAAATCATTGACATTATGGATGAAACTGGTAAGTTAACCGAAGCAGCAGGAAGATATGCTGGAATGGACTTACCAAGTGCTAAAAAACAAACCATAGATGACTTGGATGCTGAAGGTTACTTATTAAAACAAGAACAAGTAGATCAAAATGTTGGTCAATGTTGGAGATGTAAAACTCCTATTGAGATTCTTGTTAAAAAACAATGGTTCGTAGCTGTAAGAGAATTAATCAAAAAGACTAAAGATGCAGCAGAAGAAATGAACTGGGTACCAGAACACATGAAATCCCGTATGGTAAACTGGGCGGATTCCATGGAATGGGACTGGTGTATTTCAAGACAAAGAATTTTTGCAACCCCAATTCCAGTATGGTACTGTAAAGACTGTGGAAAAGTCATGTTGCCTGATGCAGAAGATTTACCAATTGATCCAACTCAAGATAAACCTAAACATGCATGTGAATGCGGATGCGAAGAGTTTATTGGAGAAGAAGATGTTCTTGATACATGGATGGATTCATCCATTTCACCGTTATCCATTGCAGGATGGCCTGATGAAGACTACATTAATCACTTCCCAGCAGATATTCGTCCACAAGGACATGATATCATCCGTACATGGGCGTTCTACACAACACTTAGATGCTTAGCTCTCACTGGTCAAAAACCATTTTCAGATATTGTAATCAATGGTATGGTATTCGGTGAAGACGGATACAAAATGAGTAAATCCAGAGGAAACGTAATTGGTCCTGAAGAAGTTATTGAACAATACGGTGCAGATGCACTCAGAACATGGGCTGCAAACAGTGTACCTGGTTCAGATGTAGCATTTGACTGGAAAGAAATCAAACATGGATACCGTTTCTTAAGAAAATTCTGGAATGCATTCAGATTTATCAGCATGCAAATCTTTGATGAAGAAGTATCATACGATGAAGTTAAAGATAACTTAGGACCATTGGACTTATGGATTTTATCCAAACTCAACAACTTAAACAAGACTGTTGATGCTGCATTTGCTGAATACAACTATGCAAATACAATCAGTTCAATTGAAAAATTCTTCTGGCATGATTTCTGTGATGAGTATATTGAAGCTGTAAAATACAGATTATACAATGATGTATCAGATGAATCAAGAAGAGCAGCAAAATACACATTAAGATGTGTAATTGAAACATCCTTAAAATTACTTGCTCCTATCGTTCCGTTCTTTGTAGAAGAAGTATACCAATACTTCGATGATCAGTCAATTCATACAACTTCATGGCCTGAAATAAATGAAGAGTTAATTAATGAAGATGTGGAAAACAAAGGAGAAACTACAGTTGAATTAATCGATGAAGTAAGAAGATTCAAATCAGCATCTAAAATTCCATTAAATGCAGAACTTGCAGAAGTTAATGTATACACTTCTGATAAAGAATTAGTTGATGTATTTAATCAATTTGGTGAAGATATTGAAGGTACTTTAAAAATCAATAATTTAGAAATCAGTTCTGGAAAACCTGATGTACATGAAAAAATCATCGAAGTTGAACCGGATATGTCTCAAATTGGACCTAAATTCAAAGGAGATGCTGGTAAAATTATCGGTTATTTAAAATCTACTGATATTGAAGAAATCGCTAATGTCTTAGATGAATCTCATGAACTCACCATCGGTGATATTGTAGTTCCTGAAGATATGTTAAATATCAAAAAGGAGATTGTTGGTGCATCCGGTAAGAAGGTTGACATCTTACAATCTGAAAACTTAGATATGATTGTTGAAGTAATTAGATAGATTACTTCTCATATTTTTTCTTTTTTTATACTTGACCTTTTCATTTATTTTAAAATATTTTTTTCAAAACTTTTCTATTTGATTAATTTCATATAATGTGATAGTTGAAATAAGTATGTTTTATAAGGTTATTTTTTGAAATTTGAATATATACAATATATAAAAATATCCAATATATTATTCAACAAAAATTTTAATTACTTTTAATGAGATATATCCACTTAATTAGGGGTAATTAAATGAATAGATATTTGTTGATTATTAAGAATGAAGTTAAAGAAGCATTATCTGAAAGCAAAAATTTAATATTTTTGTTATTTGTTATTTTTATTGCATCCGTTGTGCTTGGTATAATATTCCATGATGCAATTTATGATTCAATTTCTCCAGTTATAGATAATATGGTGGAACTGGGAGGATCTGATAATTTAACAATTTCTTTGATGCTTAATAATATTCGTGCTAATTTATTGACCTATTTTTTATCAATATTATTTGCATTTATGGCATTTTTCTCCATTATTTTTAATGGATTAATTATTGGTGTTGTTGGGGGTACAATTACTGCAAATGATCCATCTAATTGGATTATGTTCTTAGCTTTGATATTACCTCATGGAATTTTTGAAATTCCTTCATTGGTTTTTTCATCAGCAGGAGGGATTTTTTTATTCAAATTTATATTCAATACTTTCAAAACATTGTTTAAGAATAATAATACAACTCTAAAAGAGAGTTTTCTAGATTCATGGGATAAGAACAAGAGTATACTTAAACATTCACTTGTATTGCTGATTTTATCTTTGGTGTTGATGGTCATTGCAGGTATTATTGAAGGAAATTTTACATTAATGTTTGGTGAATGGATCCAATCTTTTTTCTAAATTCTATTGTCTATGTTATACAATAGAATTTTAAAAATATTTTTATTCTTCTTTATTTTGTCATTACACTAATTTAGATTATGCATTAATTTAAATAGTTTTAATTTTTTATTAAATTTTTATTTATTCTAAATTTAGATTGTATTTATTAAAATAAGCTATTTTGATTATTTATGAAAAAAATTATATTGTAAACTATATTTTTCATTTTAATTAATTTCATGTTGAACTTTATTCCTTTATTTTGGGGCTTAATTTTTATTTAAGTGTTTGAATTTGCTTATACTGTAATATTTTTTTGATATTATTTTTCAATGTTTATTTTATGATGTAAATATCTTTAAAATTGGGGATTGGTTTTAAATTTGCCTTTATTTAATTTTAATCTGGTTTTAAATTATGTTATTGTACATAACATTTGTTATATTTAGATTATAATTTAATATTTTGAATATTTATTATATAAATAATTATTTTTATATTGATTTATTGTGGTTTTATTCAATAATTATTTTTTTATCTTTTCTATGTTTTCATAATTATTTTTATTTTAGTGATTTGTTTAATGTTTAAGATATTTTTTCTTTATAATTTAATTATTATTTTATTATTTTTAAACAGTTTCATATAAATTTTTAATATTTTTATTTAACTGTTTTAGAAATTTTTCATATGATTTATATATGGTGAAAATGATATGTAAAACTGATAAATTATTTAATAAAAAGGAGGTATGTGGCTTTGAATAATAAATTGTTAGTATTATTGGCATTATTTGTGGTTATTTTTTCAATTGCAAATGTTTCTGCGGCAGATGATGCTGTAGATGTTATTAATAGTACTAATGATGCATTATTAAGTGCTGATGTTGGGCATTCTAATGATTTGTCTGATGTAAATGATGATGTTGCAGTCAACACTTTAAATGATGATCAAGAAATCAAAGCAGATAATATATCTTCAAATATTTCATCTAAATCTCAACCTTTAAGTGTATCAAATGTTGATAGTGATGAAAAGGTTAGTTTAGGTGTGGATGAAAATGATGCTGTTCTTGGCGAAGGTGAACTATATAATTATGTTGACTTGCAAGCATTAATTGATGCAGCTCCTGAAAATGGGATCATAAATTTGGATAATGACTATGTTTACAATCCTGATCGTGATTCTGATTTACAACATGGAATTAAAATTAATAAAACAGTTACTATTAATGGTAATGGTTTTGCTATTGATGCTCAAGGTGATGTAAATGAAGCACGTATTTTTAACATAACTGCTAGTCATGTTACTTTAAGATCATATATTAATAATTTTGGGTTTTTCTTAGTGAGATGGAGCATTTTTATGGTATTGTCAGAAATAGTATAATAATCGTTTTCATAATTAATTACAAAACCGCTGATGTTGAAGTAATAGTTAATTGATGAATTTAAATCGTTTAGTATTCTGTATTTTTTTGGGTTTTAAGTTCTTCAGTAACATCATATAAAATTGCAACTGTTTTTATAAGTTCATTATTATCATCAAATATTTTCTTTATATCAATTTTTATGGATTTAATTTTATTTGTATCTGTTAATATAGAAAATATTTCTTCGTATGCTTTTTTAGGATTGTCTCTTAAAAATTGTTTGAGTTCTTCAAGTTTTTCTCTTTCTTCTGGAACTACAATATCAAAAATTATATTATGTGTTTTATCTGATGAATGGGGTTCTCTTTCAAGAATTTCATAGATTCCATCACTCCAACTGTGAATTCCATTGTTGAATCTTGTACCGATTGCAATCTTTTTTGTTTTTTGAATATATGATGAAGATTTATTCAAACTACTTAATTCTGTAATTTTAATTTGGGCAGTATAATCTTCTGCTAAAACAGACAAATAACCAGCATCTGTATATTGAATATTCAATTTAAGAGCATATTTTAATTCATTATTGTCATAATAATAAAAATAGACTGTATCCTTTTGTTTTGTTTCATAAACATTTTTAACAATAGAACATATATTTTTGCTCATTGTTGGATAAATCAGTTTAATTGATCTTCCAATAAACTTTTCGGATGTAGTATTATAGTATTTAGCAAATTCCGGACTCATATATTGGAAAATAAAATTAGTATTGTTTTCATGAGGTATTAAAATAGCGATTTTAATACTTTTGTGTTCCTTAATTAATGAATTTTCGAATGTTTCTATTTTGTATGGTTCATCTTCGAAATTCAAATTGAATTCTTCTGTTCCATAAATGAAAAACTATTGTTCTTTTTATCATAACTCACTGACATAAAATCTTACCCTAATATAATTCTATCTCTACATGTTGTAGTGATATGAGAAAAAAAGTATATGATTTATAATTTGGTTCTTATTATATATAATAATTTAAAAAAATAGAATATAAGCTAAATAATAGCTTATAATAAATAGTGTTCTTTTACTAAATGTACAATTTGTTTTGCTTCTTCTGCTTGTGCTTTTGGAACTTTGAATGATATTGGTACATTCATTGATCCGCCTTCAACCAAAATTATTGGGTTGTTGCTTACACCAATTTTAATATCAACATCTAAATCAAATGATCCTGCGCTTTCAAAAGAAATGGTTTTAATTGTTTTTTTAGGGAAGAATTTTACTTCTACCTTTTTACCACTTAATCCTTGTACATCTATAGTATAAATTCCATAATTAGTTAAGATAACTGAATCTCTTATAAAATGGAAAGATTGAATAATTTCTTCGCCTGGAGCGAGGTATTCGTCTACGATTGCGGTGTCTCCACCAACTTCTGCATGACCTACTACTTTATCGAATAATCCCATAGTATCACCTATAATATATTTTTAATTATATTGTATTAATATTTACTGCATTTGGTTTAATTTCACCTTTGGATTTGTCAAGCCTATTTTCAATGTAAAAACTAACACTTGTGTATTCTTTAAATTCGGAGTTGTTACCTCTAAAGTCAAATTTTCTAAAGAAATATGAGTTTCCATCATCTCCATCAATGAATCCCACTTTTCCATTAAGCAATATGTTGCTGATTATTCCAGTTTTGAGTTCCTGGTCTTTATATTTCAGACTATTCCAGAAGTTTTTAAGGTCTTTTTTGATTTTCCAGTATTCAGTATTTGCGGTATCAAGTCCTGCTTCTTCAATTTCTTCAGTTAGTCGGTCTTCAATAGACCATTCTTTATTGAGTCTAATACTGTATTCTAAATAATTGGAGTGCTTTTTTTGATAGTTCATAGCAAGCATCAATATCATCAAGTTTTAAAAGAGCTTTAGTGATTTGACTATAGAATTTTTCTTTATTTGAAGAGTATTTCCTTCCATTGAAGTCGCTGGCCTTAGTGTTTAAGTAATCTGGATTGATTTTTTCACTCCACATTATAACCTCTTCAAAGTCATTGTTCTTGTTTAATGATTCAAGCACTTTCAAAACCGCTAAGGTATATGGACATGGATATTTACTGTTTTGAGTTTGATTTTCCTGTTGTTTGACTTCAGTAATCAAATCTGCAGCATCAAGCATCTCCTCATTGTATTCATTATTTTTAATGTATTTGTTGTATAAAATCCAACTAAAAGTAGTTTTATCAAACTGATTGAAACTTTCAGGTGTTTTTTGCCAAAATTCCCTGTAAATGTCTTCAGCTTCATCAATTTTTTTTGAATCTTTGAGCCAATTTCAATTTTTCTTTAGTAACCGTATCCATAATTAACACGACTTAAATAGTATATATTTTGTTATTAACTTAATACTATTTATATGTCGTTTTCAAGTTCTTTTATAACTCTTGCAGGAACACCGACTGCTAATGAATCATCTGGTATGTCTCTTGTTACAACGGCTCCCGCACCGATTACAACATTGTTTCCTATTCTGACTCCTGGAAGAATTGTTACATTAGCTCCAATCCATACATCATCACCAATATGGATTTCACTGGCTTGTGCCAAGTGCTGGCGTCTACCTTTCGGAGTTAAAGGATGACCAACAGTTGTTATTGTTGTATTAGGTCCAATCATTACATTGTCTCCAATGTAAACTTCTTTTACATCTAAAATGGTTAAATTAAAGTTTCCTGTAAAATTGTCTCCAATGAAAATGTTTTTTCCATTATCGCAGTTAAATGTTTTTGCAATCCAAACATTATCACCTACGGATCCTAACATTTCACATAAAAAGTCATATTGTGCCTGTTTATCCTCATCACTGATTGAATTGTAGATTCTGCAGTTTTTAATTGCATTTTGCTTTAGACTATCTACTTCTTCATCATCATAACAGTATTCAAGGCCAGCTTTTAATTTTTCAATTTCTTCATAGATAATTATTTATTGAGTTTAGTTAAAAAATATGGTGATATTATTAATTAAATGATTTTTTATCTTCTTGTTCTTTGTTTCTTTTTAACTACCTCAAACTTAAATATTTTATAAAAATAATATATTATTATGACTTTTAGGAATAATGGTGCAAATATAAAACAGTTTCAATTGATTAAATTTGTAAATGAAAATTGTGATGATGATCATGTAATCTCAAAAATTTCAATTGTACTACGTAGAGATAAAATAGAAGCCCCTTATTATATGACTGCAAATATAAGATTGTCTTCTTGTATTGATAATGAAGATGGTGGGATTATTCATGCAATGGATGTATTAAATCATAATAGAATGTATAATTTAACTGAAAATGCATATAATGAAATTAAATTATTAATTGATGATGCATCTCATAATACTCTTGAATCTAATCAAGTAAAAATCTTTCATGATGATAAAAAGTTAAAAATAGTTTTAATGTCTAAAAATGATGAGGAGTATCAATGTCTTTTTAATAACTATCATGAACTTTTTGATAAAATAGATAATCTTGTTGATTAGAAAATATTATTTCAATTAAAATAATAGTATTTTCCAAAAATTTAATTAAGTATCTTGTTTAAATCTTATATTAGAAAAGTTATGGGATATTAGTATGTTTAATATCTTTTTTTGGTCGATAAAATGATTCTTAAGGTAAAAAATATTTCAAATATTGGTGGTGAGGTTAAGGCACCTCCATCTAAAAGTTATTCTCACAGAGCAGTTATTCTTGCTAGTTTAGCTAAAGGAACATCTAAACTTTATGATATGTTGTATTCTGAGGATACTTTGGCATCTATTAGAGTATGTAAAGCATTAGGTGCACAAATAAATGAAAAAGATGATTATTTGGAAGTCGTAGGAACCAATGGTAAGCTCCATAATTCCAATGATGGTCCAATTGATCTTGCAAATTCAGGAACTACACTTAGATTGATGACATCTGTAGCAGCATTAAGTGATAATGAGGTTATTTTAACTGGTGATGAATCTCTTCAGACAAGACCAATGGGTCTTTTGATGGATGCTTTAAAACCCTTAGGAGTCGAAACAGAATCATTGAATGATAATGAAAAAGCACCAATATTGATTAAGCCAGGATATATGGGTGGTGAAACTAATATTATGGGTAATGTTAGTTCACAGTTCATTTCATCAATTTTAATCTCTGCACCATTGTCTAAATGTGGTGTTACTTTATATGTATTGCCTGAATTCAAATCAAAACCCTATGTCTATATGACATGGGATATTATGAGAAAATTTGGCGCCAAATCAATTAAAGCTTATTACTTAAAACATGATGATTGTACTCAGGATGTTCAAAGCTGCAGAATTGATGAGTTCAAAATCCCTAAACAGGAATATATTGCTTTTGATTATACTGTTGAAGGAGATTATTCATCTGCATCATATTTGCTTGCATTAATTGCTATTAACGGCGGTAGTGCTAGAATAAAAAACTTGTTTAGAACTTCAAAGCAGGGAGATAAGTTTATTTTAGACATTCTTCAGGATATGGGTGCAACTATTATTCGTGGTGAGGATTATGTTGAAATCACTTCTGATGGTAATCTAAAAGCAATTGATGTTGACCTTTCAAATGCTCCTGATTTATTGATTACTGTTGCCGTACTTGCTGCAATGGCTGAAGGAACAACTAATATTACTGGTGTTGCTCATGCAAGAGTAAAAGAAACTGATAGGATTGATACTACCTGTCGTGAACTTGAAAAGCTTGGATGTAAATTGGTTGAGCATGAAGATGGTATGAGTATTACAGGTGGTGTAACTTCTGGTGTAGTGGATTCACACGGAGATCACAGACTTGCAATGGCATTTTCACTTATTGGTCTTAAACATGATATTCAAATTACAAATGGAGCCGTATTTGACGTGTCATTCCCTAATTTCATTGAAACAATGGCAGAACTTGGATTTGAACTGGAGTTGGTTGAATGAGTAAAGAAGAAAGAGTAATCAAATTGGTTGAATATTTGGATGATACTTTTGAAATAAGGACTTTCCAGGACCATGACCCATATCGGGTATTGGTCAGAACCATTTTATCCCAAAGGACACGTGATGAAAATACTGATCAAGCAACCAACAATTTATTTTCAAAATATAAAGACATTTATGAAGTTGCAGAAGCTCCAATTGATGATGTAAAGGAATTAATAAGGCCTGCTGGTTTTTATAATGTAAAAGCTGCAAGAATTCAGGAAGTTTCACAGATTTTGATTGATCAATATGGTGGTGAAGTTCCAAATACTGTTGAAGAAATGCTAAAACTTCCAGGGGTGGGCAGAAAAACTGCAAATTGTGTAATGGTTTTTGCTTTTGAGCTTCCAGCAATTCCGGTAGATACTCATGTTCACAGAATTTCCAACAGGTTAGGTTTGGTTGATACTAAAGATCCTGAAGAAACTGAAGTTGAGCTTACAAAAATAGCTCCTAAGGATTTATGGATTAAATTAAATGATTTGATGGTTCAGTTTGGTCAAAATATTTGTAAACCGATGTCTCCTCAGTGTGAAATTTGTCCTTGCACTGATATTTGTGATTATTTTGAGGAAAATATATTATGATTGTTAAATTTTTATTACATTTTTCTTGATTTTTACAATTATTTTTAGTCACGCCAAAATTTTTCCAAAACATTTATATAATAAAACATTGTTATATAACAATAGTTATTATAACTATAGTTATATGACTTTTAAGATAACCCTTTTAATATACCATTTAAAACAAATAATTTATTAGGAGAATAAGAATATGGTAAATGTCCCAGAATTAAAAAGAGGAGTACTTGACAGTGTAGTTGATGCAATCGGAAACACCCCAATCATAAGATTGAACAACTTGACAAAAGATTTAGATGCAGAAGTCGATGTAAAAATGGAAGCATTCAACCCAACTGGTAGTGTAAAAGACCGTGTTGCTGTTGCAATGATTGAAGATGCGGAAGAAAAAGGATTACTCAAAGAAGGATCAACAATTATTGAACCAACTAGTGGAAATACTGGTATTGGAATTGGTTTTGCTGCAGCTGCAAAAGGTTACAAAGTAATCTTGACTATGCCTGATACTATGTCTATTGAAAGAAGAAAACTTTTAGCTATCTATGGTGCTGAAATTGTATTAACTCCAGGTTCTGAAGGAATGGGTGGGGCTATTGCAAAAGCTAAAGAATTAAATGAAGCTGATCCAAACTCAATCATTTTAGGTCAATTTGACAATGAAGCTAATGTTAAAATTCATTACGAAACTTCAGGTCAGGAAATTTTAAGAGACACTGATGGAAATGTCGATATTGTTGTTGCTGGAGTAGGTACTGGTGGAACTGTTACTGGTATTGGAAAAGCATTAAAAGAAGTAATTCCTGATGTTAAAATCGTTGCAGTAGAACCTGAAGAATCACAAACATTGGCTAAAGGTGTAAAAGGACCACACAAAATCCAAGGTATTGGTGCTGGATTTGTTCCATCTATTTATGACTCTGATGTCATTGATGAAATTTTCCCAGTTCCTAGTGAAGAAGCAGGAAAAACTTTAGTTGCACTTGCTAAAGAAGAAGGTATCTTTGCAGGTATTTCTTCTGGTGCTGCTACTTGGGCTGCTTTACAATTAGCTAAAAGGGAAGAAAACAAAGGTAAAAGAATAATTGCTATCTTACCGGATAATGGTGAAAGATATCTCTCTGTTGAATGGTTATTTGAATAAGACAACATTTATATACTATATGTTATATAATTTATATCATATGTTATATTTTTTTATATGATATATTAGATTATGTTGAGGTTTATTGAATGTTTGATAATTTGAAGGATGAAATTAAAGCTATTAAGGAAAAAGATCCTGCTGCTAGGTCAACATTAGAAATTTTCTTGTGTTATCCTGGCTTCTATGGATTATTGATGCATAGAATCAGTCATTGGCTTTGGACTCATTCTTTCAAACTTCTTGCTCGTATGAATTCCAATTTGGCCAGATTTATTACAGGTATTGAAATTCACCCCGGTGCAACATTCGGTAAACGTGTATTTATAGATCATGGTATGGGTGTTGTTGTTGGGGAAACTGCAATTATTGGTGATGATGTATTAATTTATCAAGGTGTAATTCTTGGAGGAACTAGTACTGAAAAAACTAAAAGACATCCTACAATCGAAAAAGGAGTTATTATAGGGGCTGGTGCTAAAGTAATGGGTAATATCACTGTTGGTGAATATTCCAAGATTGGTACTGGTGCAGTTGTCTTGAAAGATGTTCCTTCAGAATCAACTTGTGTTGGTGTTCCTGGACGTATTGTAAAACATAAAGGTGTACCTCATAAGAAAGTTGATTTGGATCACAACAAACTTCCTGACCCTGTTGCAGATGCAATTAAGACTATTAATAAGCATCTTCAAGAAAATGATAAGCACATTCAACTTTTATTTGATAAAAATGAAATTTGTTCGGCTGATGATATTAGAGATGAACAGGAAGCTCTCGAAGATTTATTTAAGAGATAGGAGGAATTAAATAATGAAACCGCCTTGTGAAATTGTAGTTTGGTATGTAATACCAGCTATTAGGTCAGAATTAGCAAAAGAACTTTTAAACTTGGGTATGAGACAAAAAGATGTTTCAGAACTTATGGATATTACCCAACCGGCTGTATCACAATATATTACTGACAAAAGAGGTAGTGGAATCAAGCTTGAAGACAGTGTAAGAAAAATGATTCAAGATTTTGCACGTCAATTATCTGAAGGTGAAGCTACTAAAGCTGATTTAATTTCAAGAACATGTCAAATATGTCATCATGTTAAAGTGGAAGATGTATTGGAACAGCTTAATATTGATAAATCTCACTTGGGTGAAGATTGTCAAGCCTGTTTAGGTTCTGAAGTAAATTAAGAAAATCTAGGAAAAATAGTAAAGTATTTATACCGTCAATTACTAATACTTTATTATCCTATTAATTTTAATGGCAAGTTTACCGAGTGGCTTAGGTGTGTGGCTGCAGACCATAATACGGGGGTTCAAATCCCTCACTTGCCTTTTTTAAATACTATTTTTTGAGGTTATTTTTTATGGACGTCTATTCAACATTAACCCGTAGTAAAGAGAATTTTGTAACTATTAATAAAAATAGAGTTAACTTATTTGTATGTGGTCCAACTGTTTATGATGATGCACATATTGGACATGGAAGGACATACATCTCTTTTGATACAATAAAAAGATATTTAGAGTACAGTGGTTATGCTGTATTTTATATTCAAAACATTACTGATATTGATGATAAAATCATTAACAGATCAAAAGAAAGTGGAATTCCTGCAAGCGAGTTAGCTCGTAAGTTTGAAAAAAGATACATTGAAGACATGCATAAGTTAAATGTCAAAGGCGTTAACTTATTTGCAAGAGCAACTGATCATGTTGATGAAATATTGGATCAAATTCAAAGATTAATTGATAAAGGATTTGCTTATGAAACTGAAGATGGGGTTTACTTTGAAATTGATAAATTCCATGAATTTGGAAAGCTTTCCAACAGAAATGTCGAAGAATTAGAATCACACAGGGATATTGCAGAAACCACTAAAAAGAATCCACAAGATTTTGCACTTTGGAAAAAACGTATTGGCGTAGTTGATGAACCGACCTGGCCATCTCCATGGGGAGAAGGAAGACCGGGATGGCATATTGAAGATACTGCAATTACTGAATACTACTTTGGACCACAGTATGATGCTCACGGTGGAGGTTTAGATTTAATTTTCCCACACCACGAAGCTGAGATTACTCAAATGGAAGCGGTTTCAGGTAAAGCTCCAATGGTAAAATTCTGGTTACACACTGGATTCTTGAATGTAAATGGAGAAAAAATGTCAAAATCATTAAACAACTTCATTACTATTCGTGAATTACTCAAAGATTATGAACCAGATACCTTCAGATTCTTTGTACTTTCAACTCATTACAGAAGTCCAATTGACTTTTCTAAGGATTCACTTCATCAATCTGAAAGAAGTTTGGATAGAATTAGAAAATATTATGAACTTTTAGATGTTGAAGTTGATGAAGGCAAATATGAATGTGATGCTTTAACTTCCCACAAAGAAGAATTCTTTAATAGTATGGATGATGACTTCAATACTCCAAAAGCTATTGCAGCTATATTTGGTTTAATTAATGATACTAAAAATGATTTATCTGATTATTCTGATGGAGATAAGAAAGCTATTAAAGCATTTTTAGATGATGCATCTCATATTTTTGGTGTTAGCTTTGAGGTTGAAGAAGTTAATGCAGGATCTGATGACTTGCTTAATTTAATTTCAGAAGTTAGGTCTGAATTAAGAGCTAATAAACAATATGATTTATCAGATAAAATTAGAGATGACCTTCAAGCATTAGGTTATGATATTAACGATTAAGAGAATTAATTTCTCTTACTTTTTTATATTTTTTTCAATTTTAGGTTTAATATATTGATTTGATTATTTTTAGTATAAAATTTATGTATTATATTTGATTATTTTTCAATTCTTTCTTTAAAAGTTTATTTTTATTCAATATAACCTATGGTATTGTTGTTGTATTTTTTAATTTTTAGAGAGTAATCTTTATATACTAATAATATCTTAATTTATATTATATAACAATAGTTATATTATTTCTAAATTTAAAAATTTAGGTTAACAAAAACTTTATATATTGGTGAATAACTGTGTTATATATAAAGATATGTTTCATGATTATTTTTTGACATTTTAAAATTTAGGTATGCCAAAAACTTTATATATTAATGAATAACATATGTTATATTATAACATGAGTTATAGTTATTTTTTTGGTATCTTAAAATTTAGGTATGCCAAAAACTTTATATATAAAAAATAACTATTGTTATATAGTGAATATAACGTGCGAAATATTTACAAAATTATTAAAATTAAATTAATTAAGGTGATTATTAATGACTAATAAAGATTATGGTTTAGCAACATTAGGTGTACGTGCAGGTCAACAACCAGATCCTGCTACTGGAGCTCAAGCAGTTCCTATTTATCAGACTACTTCATACGTATTTAAAGATGCAGGTGAAGCTGCTAGGAGATTCGCCCTTCAAGAGTTTGGTCAAATTTATTCCAGACTTACCAATCCTACCAGTGATGTATTTGAAGCAAGAATTGCAGCTATCGAAGGCGGTAATTCAGGTATTTCAACTGCAAGTGGTCTTGCAGCAATTTCATATGCAATTTTAAATGTAACCAGCCCTGGAGACAACATTGTTTCTGCGGATAACCTTTACGGTGGAACTTACCAATTATTCAATTACACATTCAAAGATTTAGCACGTGAAGTTAAATTCGTAAACTCTCAAGATTTACAAGCTTTCGAAGATGCTATTGATGAAAAAACCAAAGCAATCTATGTTGAATCCATAGGTAACCCAAAATTAGATGTACCTGACTTTGAAGCATTAGCAGAAATCGCACACTCTCATGACATTCCATTAATCGTGGACAACACTGTTGGTGTAGGTTTAGTAAGACCATTATTACACGGAGCTGATGTAATTGCAGCATCTGCAACCAAATATGTCGGTGGTCACGGAACTGCTGTTGGAGGATACATTGTAGACTCAGGTAAATTCAACTGGGGTAATGGTAAAT
The DNA here is from genome assembly GCA_022775905.1 of Methanobrevibacter sp. Lineage (NCBI taxonomy): Archaea > Methanobacteriati > Methanobacteriota > Methanobacteria > Methanobacteriales > Methanobacteriaceae > Methanobrevibacter > Methanobrevibacter sp. The sequence goes on along the minus strand of JALFJX010000036.1, from coordinate 48,948 downwards.
TTGATAACTTCACAAAACCAGATCCAAGTTACCATGGATTAGTATTTTGGGATGCATTCGGAGATGTTCCAGAACTTGGAAACCTCGCTTTCACTGTAAGAATCAGAGCAAGATTATTAAGAGATTTAGGAGCAACCCAAGCACCTGTACACAGTTTCATATTCTTACAAGGACTTGAAAGCTTAGATGTACGTGTAAAAAGACATTCTGAAAATGCTCTTAAAGTAGCTAAATTCTTAGAATCACATCCTAAAGTTAATTGGGTAAACTATCCGGGATTAGAATCACACCCTACCTATGAAACTAACAAAAAATACTTAAAAGATCACTTTGCAGGTATCTTGGGATTTGGTGTTGAAGGTGGAGAAGAAGCAGGTAAAAAAGTTATTGAGAACTTAGAATTATTCTCAATCCTTGCAAACATTGGTGATGCAAAAAGTCTCGCAATTCACCCTGCAAGTACTACTCACCAACAATTAACTCCAGAAGAACAAGCAGCTACTGGAGTAACACCTGATTTCATCAGACTCTCTATTGGATTAGAAGATGCTGATGATTTAATCGCAGATTTAACTCAAGCTTTAGATAAAATATAAGTTTGGTTACTATTAACTCACATCAAGTTTATATAACTTGATGTATATTATATTTTAACATAAAATTTTTTAATATTGATACAATTGGGAGATAATGTATGTATTTAGATAACTCAGCTACTACACAAGTTAGCCAAGAAGTTTTTGAAGAAATGAAACCATATTTTGTTGATGTGTATGGAAATCCATCTACTCTTTACAAAATTGGTCGTGAATCCAAAAAAGCATTAGATTTAGCTCGTCAAAGAGTTGCTGATGCAATTAATGCAAAACCTGAAGAAATTTATTTCACCAGTGGTGGATCAGAGTCAGATAATTTAGCAATTAAAGGTATTGCTTTCAAATTAGCAAAAAAAGGTAAACATATAATCACAACTGAAATCGAACACCCTGCTGTTAAAAGAACTACTCAATTCTTAGAATCTTTAGATTTTAAAGTAACTTACTTACCAGTTTATGAAAATGGTATTATCAAAATTGAAGATTTGAAAGAAGCAATTACTGATGAAACAATTTTAATTAGTATTATGCACGGTAACAATGAACTTGGAACTATCCAACCAATTGAAGAAATTGGTAAAATCGCACGTGAAAAAGGAATTAAATTCCACACTGATGCGGTTCAAACTTTTGGTAAGATTGAAGTGGATGTTGAGAAATTAAATGTTGATTTACTTGCTTTATCTTCCCACAAAATTAATGGTCCAAAAGGTGTTGGAGCATTATATATTAGAAAAGGTACTCGTGTAGAACCTTTAATCCATGGTGGAGGTCAAGAAAAAGGAATCCGTTCAGGTACTGAAAATGTTCCTGGAATCGTCGGATTCGGAAAAGCATGCGAACTTGCAGCAACACAACTTGATGAACACTATGAAAAATTAATCTCAATCAGAAATGAAATTTCTGAAAAAATATTAAATACAATTCCTGAAGCTTACTTAAATGGTGATGCAGAAAAAAGATTACCTAACTTACTTAATTTCAGATTCAAAGCTATCGAAGGTGAATCTTTAATTTTATTACTTGATGCAAAAGGTTATCAAGCTTCAACTGGATCAGCATGTTCTTCTAATACATTAGAAGCATCCCCAGTTTTAACCGCATTAGGATTAGATCCTGTAGATGTTCATGGATCCCTTAGAATATCACTCGCTCCTGAAAGTGATAATTTTGATGTTGATGAATTTGTTAATACTGTTGCAGAAGCAGTTGCAAGATTAAGAGAAATGTCCCCACTTTGGAATCAAGAAATTGATTACGATGGTGTAATGTGTAAAAAAGGAAATAAAGATAGTTGTAAAAGGTGTTAAGTATGGATTATTCAGAAAAAGTAATGGATCATTTTGCAAATCCAAGAAACTGTAGGAAAATGGAAGATGCAAACGGAGTTGGAACAGTTGGAAACCCAACCTGTGGAGATTTAATGACAATTTATATCAAAGTTGAAGATAATGTTATTCAAGACATTTCATTCCAAACCTTCGGATGTGGTGCAGCAATTGCAACCAGTAGTATGATTACTGAAATTGCAGTTGGAAAAACTTTAGAAGAAGCATTAAAAATCTCAAGAAATGATGTTGCAGAAGAATTAGATGGTCTTCCACCAGTTAAAATGCACTGTTCAAACCTTGCTGCTGATGGTCTTCAAGCTGCTATTGCAAATTATTATGAAAACAATCCGCAATAAGCATAGTTATTTATATTATAATATAAAATATATTAAATAATCTATTTATTGGAGATGTTTATATATGGCAAATTTTGTAAAATGTGACAAATGCGGAAGTATCTTAGGAATGTTTGTTAAAGGTGAAGGAGAAGTTTGCAGCCCAGATATTCTCAAAATCCCTGTACAAACTGAAGGAGAAAAATCTCCTAAACACAAACCTGTAGTAGAAATTGATGGTGACAACTTAACTGTAAAAGTTGGAGAAGCTGCTCATCCTATGGATGATGATCATTACATCCAATTTGTCGCTGTTGAAGCAGGTTCAGAATTATATGCAAAATGCTTTAAACCTGGTGAAGCTGCAGAAGCAACTTTCACTGTTGGTGCAGACAAAGCTGCTGATGCAGTAGCATACGCATTCTGTAATTTACACGGACTTTGGTCCAGTGAATAAGTTTAAAAATAATTTTTAAACTTTCTTTTTTTATTTTTTTATAATAGTTTATTTTTTTTAAAAACTATGCTTTTTATGAAAAATTTTAATAATATCTTTTCATATATTTAATATCGTGTCTAGTTATAGTAAATTAATAATTTTTATTTCAGTTTTACTATTCATTTCTGCAGCTATTTTTTATATTGATAGTTCAATGGATAGTATCAATAAATCCATGCCAGATATCAGTGATGCTATTGTCAATGGAGATAATGATTATAATGAAGCTGTACTGTTAGTTAATGGTAAAAGCTTTAATGATGCAATGGATAAGGCTAATTCTGCAGGAGATAACTATAATAATAGTTTAAATAAACTAAAAAATATTCAAAATAAATTCTCTTCAGATATAAATGATATTCAGGAAGATTATATTGATATTGTTATTCGAGAATTGGAATTAAAAATAGATGCTGTTAATAATTTAAAAGAAGCTATTGATTGCTTTAAAGTTTATTCAAATTATACTGGTACAAATTATGCTTCACAAGCTAATGATTTGATGTATGAAGCTACACAATATCAAAATGAAAGTAATGCAATAGTTAATAATAATTCAGACTTATTCAAACAACAAAATTTTGTTATATAACAAGGGGTTTTTATAATGAAGACAAAATGTCCAAAATGTAAAGGAAGAGGTTCAGTAGTAGTGGACTATAAAGAATGTGATGCCTGTGGTGGAACAGGTTATGAAGATGATGCTTTTAATGTGGGTAAACACTTTAAAGGAGTAAACAGCAATGCAAAAGCAAAATTTGACTTAGGTGGCGATGAAGACGTCCCATGTGAAGTATGTAATGGAAAAGGTCAAGTGGAAGTTTTCGAAGAATGTCCTCATTGTCATGGAACAGGTCAAATTAATGTGTGCAGAGACTGTGGTAAGTCAATTAGCGATCAGCATGATTTATGTGCTAGCTGTGAAGAAAAAAGAAAATTGGAAAAAGCTAAGCATGATAAATTTGAAGCTCGCAGAAGTGCAACCCGTGATGTTTATGTCTTAGATTCATTATGCCAAATGAGGGATATGGATAAAGACAAGTTATATAAAGGAAGGATTACCAGAGTCGAAAAATATGGTGCCTTTGTAACTTTAAATAATAATGTTTGGGGATTAATGAGAGGAGACAACTTTGGATATAATGTTGGTGATGATGTAATTGTATATGTCACAGCAATCAAATCAAGAGAAAGAAAAATAGATTTGGCTCCTGCTCATGTGGAATCTTATAACCTTAAAAAATTAACTAAAACATTCCCTAGAACTTTGATTGGTGATCTTGAAGTTAGAAAAGGTAGAATGGTTAGAATTGATGGTGAAGTTCAACAAATTCAACAAACTTCTGGTCCTACAATTTTCATAGTCAGTGATGAGACTGCAACTATTGAAATTGCTGCTTTTGATAAGGCTGGTGAAAGATCATATCCTGAAATTGAACTTGGTGATGCAGTACAGGTTGTAGGTGAAGTCAACGAACATGGTGGTAAAAAACAAATTGAGTCATCTTCAATGGTAAAACTTAATGAAGAAAACACTGCCAAGTTACATAAATTAATTGATGATGCATTAAACAAGAAAGCCGAACCACAACATGTTGATTTCTTAGTCGAAAGTGATATTTTAAACAGACTTAAACCGAAGATGAGAGAAGCAGCACAAAAAATTAGAAGAGCTATTCTTGATGGTAGAACAATTTTACTCAGACATCATAATGATGCAGATGGTATATGTTCTGGTGTTGCAATGGAAAAAGCTATTATTCCATTAATCGAAAAATTAAATCCAAGCAATGATGCTCAATATTACTATTTCAAAAGGTCTCCAAGTAAGGCTCCTTTCTATGAGCTTGAAGATGTAGTTAAAGATTTGTCCTTTGCATTGGAAGACCAAGAAAGACATGGTCAGAAATTGCCTTTAATTGTTCTTTTAGATAACGGATCAACAGAAGAGGATATTGTTGCATTGATGCAAGCTAAAATTTATGATATTGAAGTTGTTGTAATAGACCACCACTCTCCAGGTGAATTGCTCACTAAAGATGAAAGAGATGGTGAAATTTATGGAGCTACTGTTGCAGTTGATGAATATGTTGACTGTCATGTAAATCCATATCTAGTTGGTGGAGATTCACAATTAACTGCAGGTGCCCTTGCAACAGAAGTTGCACATTTAATTAATCCGAATGTAACTGAAACAATTAAACATTTACCTGCTATTGCAGCATTAGGAGATAAGGCAGAATGTGGTGAAGTTGTCCAGTACTTGGAACTTGCAAGTCAAAAAGGATTTGAAAAGGAACATTTGGCTAAAATCGCTGAATGTGTCGACTTTGAAGCATACTTCTTAAGATTCATGAACGGTAGAGGAATAATGGACACTATTTTGGCTGTTGACAATATTGATAAGCATGAAAAAATGATTAATGCATTGTATAAAGAATATCAAAAAAGAGTTGATACTCAACTTAAAGCAGCACTTCCAAATATCAAAAGAACCCAACTTGAAAATGGAATCTACTTTAACCTTATTGATGTTGAAAAATATGCACATAAATTTACATTCCCTGCTCCAGGTAAAACATGTGGTTTTGTCCATGATAGTGTAAAACAGGAGTTAGGTGAAGACAAACCTATTGTGACTTTAGGCCACGGTCCTGATTTCGGAGTATTCAGAGCTACTGATGCAGTCAACGAACAGTATGGTTTCAATGTAAATGAAATTGTATCCAAAATGATAGAGTTAGTGCCTCAAGCAGGTATTGATGGTGGAGGTCACGAATGCGCTGGATCCATCAAATACATTGAAGGATTAGGCGAAGAAGTATTATCTAAAGTAGTTAAGGAAATTCAATCATTGTCTAAAAACTAAGATATAACATGACTTTAGAAAATTACTGTAAAAAATGCGGTCATAGGATTCTTCCAAATGATCCGTATTGTCCGGAATGCGGATGTAAAACATTTAACACAGAAAAAGAAGAATCTCATGTTTTTACACCCCCAATACATAATATTGGGTTTTTTAATTTTTCCATTGATTTTTCACCATATATTTTAAGCAAACGTGATGATTTTAAATATGAAATTTGCCACTGCGGATACATAAATGATGTAAGCAACGAATTTTGTTATATGTGTGGAACAAAAAGAGCACAAGGCAAATTAGCTAAAATTTTAAAGAACAAATCCAAACCAAAATTCAATTTGGAGAATGTTCTATGCGACTGCGGTGCAATCAATTCCAAGGAAAATATATTCTGTGAAATGTGTGGAAAGCAGTTGAACAAAAATATTGTATATGAAAATAGCAATTACAGTAATTTTAATTTGGAATTTAATGATTCTATTTTTTGTTTTTGTGGTGAAGAAAATGAAAGCAATGCTCAATTTTGCAGAAATTGTGGTTTACCTTTGAAAAATTATGGTAATCTACCCGATATGGCAGTATTGTGTGTCTGTTCTACTTTAAATGATATTAATGATTCTTTTTGTATTGAATGTGGAGCAAACATAAAAAAGGAAAATTCACAAATTGTTTGTGTTTGCGGGCATAAAAATCCCATTTCCGCTAAATTTTGCCAAGATTGCCAAAGACCATTGAACCCAAAGAGATTAATCATTTCAAAAATTATTTGCTCTTGTGGTGAGGTAAATGATTGGGATACTGAATTTTGTCCAAATTGTGGTAAAAATATCAAAAAGATGTTTTTAATGAAAAATTCTCTTAGAAACACAGTAAAAAGCCTTAAAAATAGATTTAGGTAGTGATTATTTTGAAAAATTGTGATGTTTGTGGAACCTTGAATTTTAAAGAAAATAATTACTGCACTCATTGTGGTAATAAATTTATTTTGGAACATGTTTGTCCTTATTGTGGTTCAGTTAATGAAAATTATACAGTTTATTGCGTTAATTGCAACAGGCAGATAAATCCAATTGAAATTGATGATTTTGACGTGTTATTCACTGAATATAATGAAAATTTACTATTAAATGCTCAAATAACTGATGAAGAGTATAATGAATTATTAAGAGATATATTTTTAAGAGCGGATTTCACTGAAATTCATGGTAGTACTATTAAAGATAAAATTTTAAATCTGGCAAGCATATTTGCTCCTTGTAAAACTAAAGCAAGAGGCTATGAAAGAGGATTCATATTTTTAGGTAATTATATTTTCTATGATGATAGGTTGGATGAATCTGTTCAGATTGCAACAATAATTCATGAATTAGCTCATTATCTTTTGTTTTCAATTATTGAAGAATTGCTGTGCTGTATACTTAATGTTAAAACATCTTCAACATTACAAAGCTTCATCTGGTATTTTTTAACACTTCCCGAATTCAAAATCATGAATGAATACTGTGCACATACTGTTGAAGGTAGATTTATCCCATATGGGTATCAGAATTATGGATCTTTTAAGCTATTAATTGAAAATACTCCTTTTGATGACGATTCAATAAGAACTATGGAAAAATTTGGTAATTCATTTGCAAACGAATTAATAGTATATCTCGAAAAGTACATTGATGATGATTTAAGACAGGAAATAAAATTACAATATAAGTTGGATTTGAAAAATCCAAATTATGATTCAATTGTAAATGAAACGGTTGATTGTTTCCCGTTGAATATTAAAAATAGTTTGTTAATAAAAATTTTGCATGATGTTTTAAAAGAATCTTCAAATCCTGAAGTTATTGAAGAGTTAAAAAATATTAAAGAGGGGATTGATTTTAATTAATCTTTATTTTCCTTATCCTCTTTCACTTTAATACTTTCTAAAACATCTTTTCCAGTATCGGTCAATCTGTATAATCTTCCCTTACGGGCTTCCTCGTTTATACATTCGACGATTTCTTTACTTTTTAATTCACTCAGAACCTTTGAAATATGATTAGTCCTAATTCCACTATCTTTCGCAATGTTGGTTGGTATTTTAACGTCATTACCAATGGATTTTAATGTTTTTTCTCTATACTTAGAAATTTGAACGTATGAAGTTAATTTCAAAAGTTCATCATTTTCATTTCCCATGTTGAATATTATGTGATTCGTACTATAAAATGTTTTATAACATATTACACACTAATTAAATTATTATACATATTCCAATCAATTTATTAGTGTATAATATTAAAATATTATATTAAATTATCTTTAGTGTATGATTTATATGAAATGTAAAGAATGTGGGTTTGAAAATAGAAAAGGTGCTAAATTTTGTACAAGTTGCGGTAGTTCACTTGAAGAAGTACCTCCTAAATCTGGAGGTAACTCTAAAGGTATAATAATTGCTTTAATTGTTATTATTGTGCTATTAGTTTGTGCTATTGGATTTTTTGCATTAAATAATAATTCTAATAGTCAAAGTAATGATGTTCCGCAGCAAAGCAATGAATCTCAGGAAATTGGGTCTGCAAGTAGTCAGGTTTCAAGTAGCGATGATGATGCTAAAACTCAAGAGGTATCTTCCCAAACAACTGAATCTAAGTCATGGGAGTCCATAGGTAGTTATTCGGGGTCTGGGTCTGGATCTAAAACAATTACTGTTCCTGAGGGTAAAATTAAAGTAAAACTTTCTGCATATCCTATTAAGAATTATGCAACCAATCATTTAACAGTTTCCGGTTCTAATGGTGAGTCTGGTGGTGTGGATTGGGGTTCAAAAAGTGCTGTTGAAACTAGATCTGATTCATTCACTTATACTTCCGATACCTCCGAGACATTTACTATTGATTATTATGAAACTGTAAGTTGGGAAGTTGAATTCTTAAGATATCAATAAAAAGTGATTTAATTTCACTTTTTTCTTTTTTTTAATAAATTATTTAATTGATAAAAATATAAATTATAATATGTTTTTTGATTTAAATATTAAGGGAAGCAGCCTGGAAAACAATATTAAATTGGCTAATGAAGCTTCTTTTTATGGTTGGAATCATATTAATTTTTCATATAATACAAATGACTTTTTAAATGCTGTTGATTTTAAGAATGATTTGGAAAATTCATTGGATGGAATTATCGAATTTAATTATACATTGGAAATAAAATCATCAAACATTAATGATATTCAGAAGTCTGTTAACAAATTCAGGAAGAAAGCTTCCTGCATTTCTGTTGTTGGTGGTGATTTAAAAGTCAACAGGTCAACATTGGAAAATATAAAAGTGGATGTTTTATCAAGACCCTATCTTAGGAGATATGATAGTGGTTTAAATCATGTACTTGCAAAAGAAGCTGTAAAAAACAATGTAGCTATTGAATTATGTTTTAAGGATGTTTTGAAAAGTTATTTGTCACATAGATCAAAAGTTATTTCTAATTTTAAAGATATCTATACTTTATATAGGAAATTTGATTTTCCTTTGGTGTTGTCTTCAAGAGCGGAATCGGTATTTGATATCAGAACCACTCATGATTTTGTTGCTTTTTTCAAGCAGACTGGTTTGACAGATGCAGAAATTAATAAGTCTTTTGAAACTTCATCTAATATCCTAGAATATAATAAAAATAGGGAAGATCTAATTTTAAAAGGTGTTAGGAGGGTTAGAGATGAAGCTTAAAGTATTGCCACCTACACTAAGAAAAAATAATAGGTATCTTACAGTTGATGTTAAAATCAATTCAAAGATTACAAAAGATGAATTGGTTACAATTATTTGGGATGCATGTGTTCGTTTTCAAGGAGAACTTAATACATCTAATTTTAATTTATGGGTTATGAGGTTCTTTGAAATTGAAAAATGTGATGGTTATTATAGATATAAATCAATTATAAGATGTCAAAGAGATTATGTTGATGAGGTAAGGTCATCTTTTGCTCTTACTAATAAATATAATGGGAATAGGATTGCCATTACAACTATTGGATTATCTGGCACTATCAAAGGGTCTGAAAAATACATTTAGTTACTTTTTGTTATTTTAAAATAGAAAACTATATAAATAATTTATTAATATAAATATCAATTGGATTTATGGAAAAAAGAATAAAAATATTTTAATTTTCTACAAAGTGGGAATTTAAAATGAAAATTTGCCTTTTCATGGAGATTTGGTTTTATTTTTTTATGTAGTTGAACTTAAAATTTATAAAATATTTATTAAAATGTGAGGTATTAAAATGCAACCTTTACAAAATGCCGGATATGATAGAGCAATTACTGTATTTAGCCCAGATGGAAGACTTTTCCAAGTAGAATATGCAAGAGAAGCTGTTAAAAGAGGAACTACATCTATTGGTGTAAAAAGTTCTGAAGGTATTGTTTTAGCTGTTGATAAAAGGACTACTTCTAAATTAGTTGAAGCATCATCCATTGAAAAAATATTCAAAATTGATGAACACATTGGTGCAGCTACATCAGGACTTGTTGCTGATGCAAGAGCTTTAATTGAAAGAGCAAGAGTTGAAGCACAAATAAATAAAATAACTTATAGTGAACCTATTCGTGTAACTAGCTTATCTAAAAAATTATGTGATATGTTACAATTATACACTCAAAACGGTGGAGTAAGACCTTTCGGTTCTGCTTTAATCATTGGTGGTGTATATGATGGTAAATGCAAATTATTCGAAACTGACCCAAGTGGAGCATTAATTGAATATAAAGCTACTGCTATTGGTTCAGGAAGATCTGCAGCTATGGAAATCTTTGAAGAAAAATACGAAGATGACTTAACATTAGAGGGTGCTATTGAATTGGCATTAACTGCTATCAATGAAGCAACTGATCATGATACTACTTCAAATAATGTTGAAATAGCTGTTATTAAAGTCGATGATGAAAAATACGTTAAACTTTCTCAAGATGAAGTACAAAAATACATTGATGAAATTCTTGTTGAAGAAGAGGAAGAAGAAGACGTAGAAGATGAAGTAGAAGAATCTGATGATTCTGATGAAGAGGAAGAATAATTCCTCTTTAATTAATATTAGTTAGGGGATACTTTAATGGTAAATGTTGATGAAGCTATTATCGCTAAATATGAATACTGTGGTGAACACTTTGAGATATTAGTTGACCCTGATTTAGCAGCTGATTTTAGAAATCCTGATGGCCCTGATGTTGCCATTGAAGACCTTTTAGCTGTTGAAGAAATTTTTAAAGACTCTAAAAAAGGAGATAAGGCTTCTGATGAAGCTATGAATAAAATATTTGAAACTACTGATCCTATCGAAGTTTCTAAAATTATACTTGAAAAAGGGACCGTACAATTAACTGCTGACCAAAAAAGGAAAATGCAAGAAGATAAGAGAAAATTGGTTATTAATAAGATAGCTAAAGAAGCAGTTAATCCTCAAAATGGTTTACCTCATCCTGTTCAAAGAATTGAAAATGCATGTGATGAGGCCAGAGTTAAATTTGATCCTTTCACTTCTGTTGACCAGCAAGTACAAACAGCACTAAAAGCAATCAAACCACTCATTCCAATTAGATTTGAAAGAGTTAAAGTCGCTGTTAGATTACCTGGAGCATCTGCTGGAAGTGCTTATTCTGTTATTCATGGTTTTGGTGAAATTATTAATGAAGAATGGCAGCAAGATGGTTCATGGATTGGTATTATTGATATGCCTGGTGGTCTTCAGGATAAGTTTTCTGCAAAAATGGCTGAGATTTCAGGTGGAGAAGCAGAAACCAGAACTATTAAATAATTTATGTTTATGGGATTATTATGATATATGTGGAAAATAAAGATTTAGTTATTCCTGGTCAGGTATTAGCTGACGATGAATACTATTCTGGAAGAGGTACCTTTAAAGAGAATGGTAAAGTTTGTTCTTCTTTAATGGGACTTGTTTCTTTGAGGAATAAAAAACTTAGAGTTATTCCTCTTAAAAGTAAATATGTTCCTAAAAAAGGAGATGTTGTAATAGGTAAGATTAGTGATGTTAGATTCTCAATGTGGAATGTTGACATTAACTCCCCTTATTCTGGAATTTTACCTGCTTTTGAAGTGTTTGGTCGTGAAAAAAAAGAACTCAATAAAGTTTATGATATTGGGGATGTTCTATTTTTAAGAGTTGTCGATGTTGATGAAATCAAAAAGGCAAAACTCGGTTTAAAAGGAAGGGGAATGGGTAAATTCAAAGGAGGAATTATCGTAGATATTGCTCCAACTAAAGTTCCTAGATTAATTGGTAAAAAAGGTTCTATGATCAACATGATTAAAGATAAAACCAATTGTAAAATTGTTGTTGGTCAAAACGGTCTTGTCTGGGTAAAAGGAGATAAAGACATGGAGCAACTTACCAAAAATATAATTCATTTAATTGAAGCTGAAGCTCATACTTCTGGTTTGACTAATAAAATTAAAAACAAATTATATTTAGCTATTGATGGGGAATTACCTCCTGAAGAAGTTGAAGAAGTTGAAGAGGAACAAGAATTTGTTTTAGAAAAACCTAAACTTCAAAATTTTAAAGAAGAATTAGAACAGGAAGAACGTGCAGAACGCGAAGCAGAAGAAAAGAAAGAAAAAGGAGATAAACCTAATATTGCTGAGGTTATCGAAGAATTAAAAAGAAAAAATAAAAGTAAAAAAGAGGGATTGTCCTATGGGGATAACTCAAATAACTCTTTTATATTAAATAATAAATAATTCTTCAAAGAGAGGTTGATATAATGTCAGAATTTATTAGAAAGGACGGTAGGAAATATAATGAATTACGTCCTATTAAAATTGAAGCAGGTGTACTTGAACGTGCAGATGGTTCAGCTTACTTGGAATTTGGTGGAAATAAAATTTTAGTAGCTGTTTATGGTCCTAGAGAATCCTATATTAGAAGATTACTTAAACCGAATACTGGAGTAATCAGATGCAGATACAATATGGCTCCGTTCTCAGTAGATGATAGAAAAAGACCAGGACCTGATAGAAGATCATCTGAAATATCTAAAATTACAGTTGATGCATTGAGACCAGCTTTAATGTTAGAAAATTATCCTCGTTCAATGATTGATATTTATATAGAAGTAATAGAAGCAGAGGGTGGAACTCGTTGTGCTGGAATTACAGCAGCTTCTGTTGCTCTTGTTGATGCAGGAATCCCTATGAAAGATATTGTTGTAGGTTGTGCTGCTGGTAAAGTTGATGATCAAGTAGTGCTCGATTTATCTGAATATGAAGATAAAGAAGGTCAAGCTGATGTCCCAATTGCTATAATGCCAAGAACTGGGGAAATTACTTTATTACAAAGTGATGGTGACTTAACTGAAGAAGAATTCCAAACTGCTATTGAATTAGCTATGGAAGGTTGTCTTAAAGTAAGTGAACTTCAAAAAGAAGCTTTAATGAAAAAGTATTCTACAGAAGAATAGTGAGGGGATAATATGGATATAGTACCAGAAATTACAAGACAAAGTATTGCTGACCTTATCAAAAACGATAAAAGAGAAGATGGTAGGGATTTAACTGAATATAGGGATATTACTATTGAAACAAATGTTGTCTCTAAAGCTGAAGGTTCCGCTCGTGTTAGACTTGGTGGAACTCAAGTTATTGTTGGTATTAAACCACAACTTGGAACTCCATTCCCAGATACTCCGGATTTAGGAGTTTTAATGACTAATTGTGAAATGTTACCAATGGCGGATCCTAGTTTTGAACCAGGACCACCTAGTGAAGATTCTATTGAACTTGCACGTGTAGTTGACAGAGGTATTCGTGAAAGTCAATTAATCGATTTAGACAAATTATGTGTTGAAGAAGGAAAACACGTTTGGATGTTATTTGTGGACTTACACATTATTGATAACTGTGGAAATCTCTTTGATGCATGTGAATTAGCAGTTATGGCTGCTTTAAAATCTACTAAATTGCCTGTTGCAAGTATTGTTGATGATGAAGTAGTTCTTAGTGAAGATGAAACTTTCGAGTTACCTATTAACAATGAATTAGCATTATGTACTTTTGTAAAAATAGCTGATAAGATGGTAATCGACCCAACCTTGGATGAACAAAGAGTTGCTAGTGCTCGTTTGAATGTTGGTGTTACTAAAGATGGTCACATTTGCTCAATGCAAAAAGGTGGCGAAGAACCTTTAACTAAGGATGAAATTTTCTATTGTGTAAATACTGCAATAGGAAAAGTTAAAGAATTAGTAGAATATCTTTAAATGTCCTCTGGACGATTAAGATTTCTAAATTCTTTTTTTTCTATTTTTTTATTATCAATTAAAACAAATTTTGTATCTATTTTTTCTATTAATCCCTTGATATGCAATATATCTTCATTTAATAATTCTTCAATTTCGTAAATGATGTCTTTTTTATATATTGAATGAAGAGGTTCTGATGTTTTTAATTTGTTGTCTTCATCATGATAAGGGACAATAGCTTGATAATCAGGATCTATCTGTGAAAAAATAGTTTTGATATAATTTTCTGAAACATATGGACTATCGCAGGGTAAGATTAAAGCATATTCACTTTTAATCTCTCCAAGTCCAGTCATAATTCCAGGCATAGGTCCTTTATTTTTAATTTTGTCTTCTAAAAATGTGATGGTGTAATCATAGTCTTCAGGATTGATAAATTTGTTATATTTGTCAACCCTACTTTGGTCATTTAAAACAATTATTGCTTCATCAATATGGTTGTTTAAAGTAGAAAGTATGTGTTTTATCATAGGTTTGTCTTGAATAATCATAGAACCTTTGTCTTGACCCATTCTTCTACTTTGTCCTCCACATAAAATGATGCAAGATTTAATATTTTCATTATTTTCAATTGTATTACTCATATTAAATCTCTCCATTATTTATTCTACGTATACGCTTGCATCTTCGTCAAATGGATTGGTACGGATTACTAATGCAATCATGTATGGGTGATGTTTATTGAGGTATCTTAAATAGTAAACCCATTCACGAACCAAAATAGTATAAACTCTATTCATGTCTCCATTCAAATGTCCGAAGTCCGCATCAGTCACTAAACTTAAATCTTTTCTATGTGCTAATTCTTCATCTAAGTGAAGAATTGCATTGGTTAAGCTAGTGAATTCTTCTTTATCTAGTAAATTAGGATTATTTAATAAGTTAATGATAAATTCTCTTTTATCAGCAAGTAAATTTCCTAATTCATTTAAGAATTCTTCTCTGTTTTCTGGTGCAACATCTGCTGAGAAATCAACAGGGGAAGTTTCAAGTTCTTCAAGTTTCTTTTCGTAGTCTTCATCGCTCCAACTTTTAATGGATTTTAAACTTGCAGTACTTGCTTTATATTTGTTAGCTGCACTTAATTGGCTGATTAAATCATTACCGATTTCAGAAAAGAAAGTACTCATAAGCATATCTAATTTTTCAAGTATAACTTCTTTTTCTTTTCTTTCAATGATTTCTTCAAGTATGAATGCTACAACAAGGATATCAACTGGGATAAAACCTAAGTGTGTCCACACATATGAAATAATATGTTCTCCATCTCCGAGTACGAGGTAATTTGATCCATAAATAATGATTATTAAAATAACCATTAAGATGGAAAATTTAATTTTCCATTTTTTATGTTCGTCCATTTTATAATCTCCTATAATTTTAATAATGATTTTTTATCTTTTTTTAGCAGTAATAATGGCTATTGGGTTTTCACTAATCATTAAAACTCCACGATCAAGGACTCTACCATTGGAAACGTTGACTTCCATTATTTTTGGATTATATCCTAAATCTTTGAGTTTATTGATTGCTTCAACTTTTGTGTCAACTAAAATAGCTGTAATTATTATTCTGCCTTTTGAATTTAAGTTTTCATGAACGATATCTAAGATATTTTCAAGTTGTCTACCACTGCCCCCAACAATAGCAATATCAATATCTTTAATATCTTTTAAGGCTTTTGAGCCATCATCATTAATTAATGTGACATTGTCTCCAAGACTAAACTTTTTAAGATTTTTTGATGTCACTTCAATCGCTTCAGGGTTTGTATCAATGGATATTACCTCTTTTGCTCTTTGTGAGAATTCGCAGGTAATTCCGCCGGTTCCACATCCGCAGTCAACAACTTTGTCTTGGGAAGTTACTCCTGATTTATATAATATTATAGCTCTGATAGCTTCTTTTGTAGGTCCTGGTACATCACAGGATTTGATAAAATCCTTATCTTCTAACATCTATTCCCACCTTTTAAATAAGTTATTTTCAATTTTTAATGAGTCTAAAATTTTTCCAACAATAAAATTAATTTGGTCATCAATTGTTTGAGGATTTGAGTAAAATCCCGGCATTGCAGGTAAAATAGTAGCTCCTTCTTGTGATAATGTTAGCATATTCTGTATGTGAATGCTTCTAAGTGGAGTTTCACGAGGAACAATAATAGTTGGCCTTTTTTCTTTCAAACTAACATCTGCCACTCTAGTTATTGTATTTGCACCATATCCGTTAGCTATTGAGGATAATGTCTTCATTGTACATGGAACTATAACTAAACCATCGGTTTTAAATGATCCACTATTTATAGAAGCGGTTAAGTCATGGAAATCATAATAGTTGTCTGCTAGATTTATTACATCTTCTGAGGAGTAGTCTGTTTCTGATTCAATAACAACTTTAGCCAAGTCACTCATTACTAAGGCACTTTCAATATTTAATTCTTTTAAAGCTTCGAGGAGTTTTATTCCATATATTACTCCACTTGCTCCTGTAATTCCAACAATTATCATAATTTTTCCTCTATATTAATTTAATTTGATCATAATGAATTCCATGGAACTTTTCTCTGTCAATTTCAGGTAATTCCAAGTAATTTTCTAATTTGAATTTTGTGAATTTGGATTTTTCCTCATTGTCTACATAAACACTAATGTCTGGTATGTTGAATCTTGCTTTACTCAATGCACCAATAATGTTTGAAATTTTGGTCAATGGGTATAATCTGCCATCTACATTGACTTGTGTTTTCATTTCGTCAAAACGAGGATATTCTGCAATATTTATGAATACATAATCTTTGTCAAGACCATAATCTTCAGCAATTTCCTCTTCAGCTTTTCTTAGGGTTTGTGGTTTGATTTTATACATTTTTTCAGGTGATTTGAAATTATCTAACCTGATTGTTTTAACCCTTTTCATTATGCGTCTTGTATCTAATCTGTTCATGATGTCATTTGCAAATTTATTGTCGCAATGTCTGAATAAGCTAATCATATCAGCATCATCATATTTGTAAATGTCATTTTCATTTATTATTTTTTCATCAATGATTCTTTTCATTGCTCTTCTAAACATTGAGTTAACTATTCTGGTAGTATGGTGTTGATAAACGCTTGGATACATGAAATATCTGGATACGAGAGCTCCTTCAGCTGCTTGAACTCCTTTGATATCTAATGTTAATCCATTTTCAAGTTTTAAATTTGATATGATTCTTTCATAATCTATAATACCATATGCAACACCGGTGTTATGTGAATCTCTTAAAAGATAATCCATTCTATCAACATCAAGTTCTCCGGAAACAATTGGACCTAGATATCCTTTACCATTGACGATATCTACTATTTCATTTACGTCAAATTTTTCTTCAAGTAAGTCTTTCATTGATGTTTTTGTAACAACAAATTTGGTTAATTCTTCATGAGGAACTGATAGAACTCCTTCTGATACATGTGAAAATGGACCATGGCCTATGTCATGTAATAGTGCAGAGGTTCTTATTAGTTCTATTTCGTCTTTTTTTAATTCAAGTTCTTCTGCGAGTTTTGATCCTAAATTCATTGTTCCAATTGAATGTTCAAATCGGGTATGGGTTGCGCCTGGATAAATTAAACTGATTAATCCTAACTGTTTAATTCTCCTCAAACGTTGGAATTGTGGCATGTCCATAATTTTTACTTCAAAATCGTTTAGGTTAATATCCCCATAGACACTATCTCTGATAAATTTTTTCTTTTCACTCATTTTATCAGTCCTCATTATCTTCGTATGTTTCAATCAAGTCTTGATTTGCATCATTCAATTTGGTTATATTTGTATAATCTGTTGTATTTTTTGTAATGTTTGTAGTGTTATTTGTTACAACTTTCGGTTTGATAGTTGGAACTTTATGAATGTAGTTTGGTTCAAATGAATCATCTTTAACTGGAATTAATTTGTATGAATCAGGTGAATCACTTATTGTTATACTCGCAAATATAGAACTAATACCGAATGCAATGAGTGCAATAAGTAAAAATACTATTAATTTTGCTTTAACTGAGTCTTTCATAATAACACTTTTTTCAATTTTAGTTAGTATTCTGTTTATACTAGTGTTATTTTTTTAAAAAGCTTATATTTAATATTTTCTTAAAATATTAATTTTTAAACTTATATTCCACTTAATTTTGGATTTTTGATTATTATTTCTAATTTTCATTGATTGTTCTGGCATTTTTTTCTATTGTTCTTTTTTGTACTTTGGTGTCTCATATGGTAAAAGTTTATATATGATGGGGTATAATAGTTGTATGTCGGAATAATGCTTCCGACACATCACTTCCGACAATGTTTATTGGAAAAACATGTTGGACAAAATTTATAATTTAATATAATTTAAGAGTTTGATAATATGGATGTTATGTTTAGTGGAGGTGACACTGCTTGGATCCTTGTTTGTACATTACTCGTACTTATCATGAGTATTCCCGCAGTGGCATTCTTTTATGGAGGATTAAGTAAAAGGAAAAATGTTTTAAACACAATTTTCTTAACCTTTATTGCATTTTCAATAATCAGTGTAATTTGGGTTATTTTCGGTTATCAATTTGCATTTGGTGCAGATATTAATGGATTAATAGGTTCACCAACTAATTTCTTCTTACAAGGAATTGGAATGGATGATTTAAGTGGATCAATTCCAACATTATTATTCGTCATGTTCCAATGTGCATTTGCAGGATTAACATGTGCAATTATGTCTGGAGCTTTAGTTGGAAGAATGAAAACAAAAGCTTGGGTAATTTTCACTATCTTATGGGTCTGTCTTGTTTATGTCCCTATCGCTCACTGGGTATGGGGTGGCGGATGGTTAATGCAAATGGGTGCTCTTGACTTTGCAGGAGGTACTGTTGTTCACATTAACTCAGGTATTTCAGCATTAGCTGTCGCATTAGTATTAGGTAGAAGAAAAAATATTTCAGTTCCTCACAACTTAGGATATGCTGTTTTAGGTGCAGCATTACTCTGGTTTGGATGGATGGGATTCAACGGAGGATCTGGTTTAGCAGCTAACGGACTTGCAGCAAACGCAATTATTGTATCAAATGTTGCAGCATCAATGGGTCTTATTGTTTGGACTATGATTGATACCAAAATTGTTGGAAAACCAACCGTATTAGGTGCAATCTCCGGTGCAGTTGCAGGACTTGTAGGTATTACTCCTGCAGCAGGATTTGTTGATGTATATGGTGCATTAGTTATTGGTGCTGTTGCATCAGTAGTATCATACTTCGCAGTCTATTACTTAAAACCAAAACTCGGTTACGACGATGCATTAGATGTATGGGGAATACACGGTATGTCTGGTGTATGGGGAGCAATTGCAACTGGTATCTTTGCAGTCCCAACAGTAAATGAAGCAGCTGGATTAATTGCAGGAAATGCAAACCAAGTTATAATCCAAGTAATAAGTGTTGTAGCTACTATTGTTTATGCATTTGTAATAAGTTACATCCTTGCTAAAGTATTAGATAAAGCACTTGGCGGAATCAGAGTTGAAGAAAGTGAAGAAGTGATTGGATTAGACACTAGTCTTCACCAAGAATCTGCATATAACTTTAACTAAGGTGGTTTAAATGAAACGTATTATTGCAATTATAAGACCTGAAAAATTTGAAGATGTTAAAAGAGAATTAGTCGAAGCAGGTTGTGACGGGATGACTGTTTCTGAAGTAAAAGGAAGAGGAAGCCAAAAAGGTATCAGAGAATCATACAGGGGTTCAAATTTTTGTATTGACCTAATTCCAAAAACACGTGTTGAAATTGTCGTCAACGATGACAAATTGGATTTATTCATCGATAGGATCATTAAAGGGGCTTATACAGGAAACATTGGGGATGGAAAAATTTTCATCCAACCTATTGAAAATGTAATAAGAATCAGAACACATGAAGAGGGGGATAGCGCAGTGTAGTCTCCCAATAAATTGAACTAAAAAATCTTTTATCTCCTTCCAAGGAAATAAATTAAGGGAATAATTTTTATAAATTATTCCTTTTTTTTATAAAATTAATAATCAATAACCACACCATTGATATCAGAAATGTCGACCCAGGTTGTTATCCCTTTGATTTCATATAAAACACCATTAATGTATTCGTATGAAATATTTTTATTGTCACTAATTAAATGAACTTCATTTCCCTCAATTTGGTCGACTCTTTTGATAATTCCACCATATTCATCAGATTCAGCAACAACAATGTCACCAACTTCAATGTCATGAGTCTTATTTAATAAAACTGTCTGTCCATCTTGCAACGTTGGCATCATGGATGTTCCATTAATATGAACAATAATTGGAATTTGATTAGGCTCCAAACTTGAATCAATATTTACCTCAGGATCTTCAAGCCCATAATTTCTGCAAATGCTGGTAACTCCATTTTTCAAAGTATCTACATTCGATTCTGTGTCATTCATTGCATTCAGCGTATAATTGCAGATGGCTTTGTTTAAGCTATTAGAATCAATATCATCAAAAGTTTTCGTTTCAACACTTACATTTTCACCATCTATGTAAATGTTTACTGTATTGTCATTGAGTAAAATTGTTCCAAGAGCAATTGTAATTAAAATAAGTAATATTAAAGCTAAAATAAATTTTTTAGCCATTAAAATCATTCATCCATTATGTTTAAATCCATATTGAGTAATGCCTTCATTGTTTCAATATCGATTTGACCAGGTGCTGTAACATCAGTTCCAGCAGCAAAAGTAATTGGTGAGTCAAATTTTGAAGCCATGACTCTTGTGTAACTTCCCAAATCACCCATGGAAATGGCAATTGTGTCTTCACAATGGGAAAGAACAGCCAATATAGTTAAAGTATCCTCAAGATTCTGTGGCATGAAAGCAACTTTAGCAATGTCACCTAATTCCTGTTCTTTTTCAACAATATATGTTACTTCACTTAATTTTGGTGTTTTTTCAAAATCATGATAAGAAATAATTGTTGTAGCACTGGTCTCATGAATTTTCTTAATGTATTCTTCGTTACTTTGAAGCTCAATATCAACATAATCAACTAAATCACAGCATTCATATAATATATTGAATCTTTCTTCCTCTGTTCCCTTAAAAGATCCACCTTCTGTGCTGATTCTATTAGTAGCAATCATTGGAAAATTAATTTCTTCAATTGTCTGTTTTATTTCATTAATATCTGGATTTTCAAGAGCATCAATTCTAAATTCCAATACATCCGCTCCTTTCCTAATACAATCATTAGCCACTTTAATTACGTTTTTACAATCCTTTTGAAAAATAGGAATTGCGATTTTTGTTTGAGAATACATTAATATAATGTTAGTTTTTTTCTATTAATTAAATTTTAGTATATTATATTGAAGATTAATTTTCCCGTATGTGATTTGATGAAAATTATATCTGAGTATTTTCATGAATTAAATAAAAATATTTATAAACTCATAATATTATAAACAAATATATTTATAATGATTAAACATGATTATTTGTGGATGGCGATTAGATGGGATATGAGGTTAATTTTGATAAAGAAAGTTCTTCTATTTTCATTTCAAAATATGCTGATTGTGAGTGGTTACTCCAAGTAGTATAACTTATGATGTTGTAGAATATAATGGATTTTTAAAAGAAACATCAGTTAACCTAGATATTCTAATACCTGTAAATGATTTTCAGGATTATGCATTTATTTATTCAAATGTTTTCATTAATGAATTTGGGATAAATACTAACAACAGCATTGTCGGAACAAGTTATGCTGATAGTTACAAATATCTAAAAGATATTCTATTTCCTATTTTTAAAGAAGTCTATCAAACAAAAGGGACTAGAGTTCTTCATATCTATTTTGAAAATGAAGAAGGATATGTGAAATATTTGTCCTTTGAAATTATTTATGAAAATGATAATCTGTTGGTATTTATTAACAATACTACAGATCAGTTACTTTTATCCCAACAGAAAAATTATTGATGCTGATGATATTGGGGAATCTTACGTTTATATTAAAGATATTTGTGGTAACTATTTCTGGACTTCTAAGATTTATGAATTATTGGAAAAAGAAAGAAATGCAACTGATTCTAAAAAAGATATTCTCCATAATCTAGTTGTTCCTGAAGATAAAATATTATATGAATTTTTAGTGGAAAGTGCTGCTGTCGATGAAGATAATATTATTCATATTAAAACTGAAAAAGGTACAAATAAAACTTTAAAAATTGATTCAGAACATTTACGCACTAGTGGTCCTATTTCACAAACAATAGTTTATATCAATGATATTACTGAAGTTAATAAACCTGACGATTTTCTGTCAAATAAACTATTAACCCAACTCGATGCAAAATTGGGTGCTGGCACATTAATCAGAAATACAAAAGGTGAATTTATAATAAGTAATGCATTTTATGATATTTTACACATTCCAAAAAAGGACATCACTGAGCTATTAAAAGATTTTAGAGGATATATTGTAAATAGGGATGATAGATTAATTGTTCAGAAATTTGAATTAATTGAAATGGACAATGTTGAAAAAGTAATAGAGTATAAATCTCCATTTTATCATAAAATCCAATATCTATTCATATATTTGGAAAATTATGATGACAATTTGAATAATATATCATTTATGGGTATTAAAGATGTAACTGGCGAATTGGAAAGAGAAAAAGAGTTGGAAGTTTCTCTCAATGGTCAAAAAGTTTTGCTTAAAGAGGTTCATCATAGAGTTAAAAATAACTTGCAGATTATATTAAGTCTGCTTAATCTTGAATTGAGATTCAATGATGGAGATTATGAATGGATCTTAAAGAAAACTAGAAACAGAATCTCCTCCATGGCTACAATCCATCATCAAGTTTTCAATTCTTCTGACTTTGCCTATGTAGATTCCTTGGAATATACTACTTTGACATTGGATTATTCAAAGCATATGAATCTAATATCAAATTAAATCTGGATGTTGAATCATGTAAAGTTCATATGGATAAAGCAATTCCAATCGGGTTAATTTTAAATGAACTTGCATTAAATTCACTTAATTTTGCTTTTGATGAGAATGAATGCGGTAATTTTCATGTCAAATTCAGATTAATGGATGGTATGTATGAAGTTGACGTATGGGATGATGGAGTGGGTCTACCTGATGAAATTGATATTAATAATCCAACTACATTAGGTTTTACAATTATTAAAAATCTCATTAATCAATTAGATGGTGAATATAATGCTTTGGATTTGCCTAAAGGTTTTGGAATTAACATGAAATTTAAAGATTGCATTTAATTAAAATTCACTCATTAAAATTATCATGCTAATTTCATTATTTATTTTAAAATATTATTCATTTAATCAACTTATTTTTATTAAAAAATTGAATAATGTCTATATGCTGAATTGTAAATTACTAATACTTAAATAAATTAAATAACAAATAATATATCAATAAAATTTAAAATTTTATTTATTTCAAAAATCAATTATTCAAGGTGTTAATTTGAAAATTACTGCTATAGGTGCAGATATATCAAAGAATGATGTATCCTGTAGTTCTATGCTAGTAGAAACTATTGAAAAAAACCTTTATAAAGTCAAGGAATTAGGTGCAAGGGATGTTGCTTTAACCAATGTCACTGGTGATGATGTTGTTGTAAGTGCATTCGTTGAAGATGATTTACTTGAAACTGTTAATGAAGGTCTTGTTAATGTTTTAAGAGAAAGTGCAGAAAATTTAGGAGATTTGTCTGGAATTTCATCAACTCCAGAAGGTGCTGGTGAAGGAATTTCATATGCTGAAGCAAGCATTAGAAAAGACAGGTATCCTGATGCAATCGTTTTAGGTTTTGATACTTATGGTGGAGAACCATTTGTTGCAGATG
Source organism: Methanobrevibacter sp. (assembly GCA_022775905.1). NCBI lineage: Archaea > Methanobacteriati > Methanobacteriota > Methanobacteria > Methanobacteriales > Methanobacteriaceae > Methanobrevibacter > Methanobrevibacter sp. Next base: position 25,100 of record JALFJX010000036.1, on the reverse strand, counting down.
TTGCTAATTCTGCTATTGATGCTGCAAAAGGCATGAAAAATTTAACTGATGTTTCAGATTATATTGAACCTAAAATAAGAGAAATACCTGGTGTAGGTTATGTTTCACCAGAAACTGATGATCCTGTCGTTGTTGCAACTGTTGAAAATATAGAATCAGTTGGAGTAATAGCTAGTGCAATGATTGGAGCTGCACTTGGAAATAAAAATGTTTATTTAGTTAAAAGAGGAACAACTTGTAATGTATTACCTGGTAGCGTAATATTTTCCGCTACTGCATTTATGAATGGAAATATGATTGATTTAGCTGTTCCATTTGAAAATAAAACTAGGATATTAAGATAGGAGTTAATAGTTATGATTTTATTAAATAAAGATACAAAATGTTTAGTTCAAGGAATAACTGGTAAACAAGGTTCATTCCATACAGAACAAATGTTAAACTACAATACTAATATTGTTGCAGGAATTACCCCTGGAAAAGGCGGTCAAATGTTTTTAGACCAAGTTCCAATTTTCAATTCAATCGAAGAGGCAAAAGAAGAAACTGATATTAATGCTTCAATTATTTTTGTTCCTGCAAAATTCGCAAAAGATGCTGCATTCGAAGCAATAAGACATTTAGATTTAGTTGTTATTATTTCAGAACATATTCCAGTTCATGACAGTATGAAAATAATGGCATATGCAAAACAAATGGGAACAACTATTATTGGACCTAATACTCCTGGAATTATCTCCCCTGGTGTTGGTAAATTAGGTATTATGCCTACTCACATTTTCAAAGAAGGAAATGTTGGTCTTATTTCAAGAAGTGGTACCTTAACTTACGAAATCGCTAATGAACTTACCAATGAGGGTATTGGTCAAAGTACTGCAGTTGGTATTGGTGGAGATCCAGTAACTGGTGATAACTACGTTGATATATTAACAAGATTTGAAGATGATAAAGACACTGATGCTGTTGTTTTAATTGGTGAGATTGGTGGAACTGCAGAAGAAAGGGCTGGAAAATTCATTGCTGAAGAAATGACAAAACCTGTTGTATCTTACATTGCAGGAAGAACTGCACCACCTGGTAAAAGAATGGGACACGCTGGAGCTATTATTCAAGGAAGTTCCGGTACTGTTGCAAGTAAAACCAAAGCTTTAAATGAAGCTGGAGTTGAAGTAGCAGCAAAACCATCAGAAATTGTAGATTTACTTAAAAAGGTTATGTAATGTCAAATCAGAAAATTATTGATAAGTTATTGAATGGTGAAATGAAACTTTATCAAGTTGATAAAGAAGTTTCAGCAAAAGAAGCAACAGATATTAGAAGGGAATTTTTAGAACAAAAATATTCCATCAAATTAGATAATATCTCAAATTATACTCTTGATATGGAAAGAGCATCTGCCCGTAACATTGAAAACTCTATTGGAGTATTGCAACTTCCTATGGGTATAGCAGGACCATTAAAAATCAATGGTGAATACTGCAAACGTGAAGTATTTGTGCCTCTCGCTACATCTGAAGGAGCACTTGTAGCTTCAATTAATAGGGGTGCATCAACTATTACTGCATCCGGTGGAGCTAATGCAAGAGTAACTTCTGATATTATGACTCGTGCACCTGCTATCAAATGTGAAGGTGTAAGTGATGCATTGAAAATCAAACAGTGGTTTATTGATAATTTCGATGAGTTAAAAGTTATTGCAGAAAGTACAACCTCTCATGGTAAATTAATTAAAATTGATCCTATTTTAATAGTTGGAAGCTATGTATATCCAAGATTTGTATTCTCAACCGGAGACAGTATGGGAATGAATATGGTAACAATAGCTTCTGAAAAAATCTTAGACAAATTAGCACAAGATACCAGTGCACTTCATATTGCATTAAGCGGTAATGTTTGTGTTGATAAAAAACCTGCTGCTATTAACATTGTTGAAGGAAGAGGAAAAAGTGTTATAGCAGATATATTAGTTCCAAAGGATATTGTTTCAAAAAAACTTAAAACTACTGCAGATGCAATTGTTGAAGTAAACACTGCCAAAAACTTAATAGGTTCAGCAGCAGCTGGAAGTATGGCATTTAATGCTCATTATGCAAATATGGTTGCAGCTATATTTTTAGCAACAGGTCAAGACCCTGCTCATGTTGCAGAAGGTTCTTTAGGTATTACAACTGCAGAAAACAGAAATGGGGATTTATATTTCTCAGTTAATCTGCCTGATTTGCCAGTAGCTACTGTTGGTGGTGGAACAAGCCTTGAAGTTGCTCATGAAGGATTGGAAATTCTTGGTGTTGCGGGTTCAGGTAAAGCACGTGAATTTGCAGAGATTGTAGCATGTACTGTACTTGCAGGAGAATTATCTCTTGTCGGTGCACTGGCTGCAGGACACCTTGCAAGAGCTCATCAGGAACTTGGAAGAGGATAATATGGATGATTTTCTTGATGGATTATATGGTGTAACCACAACATTACTAAAAAACAAAAAACCAATGCTTAAAAGTAAATATAAAGCAACTTATTGGTGGCATTTCAAATCTGGAACTTGGAAAAATCTTAGTAAAACTAGAACAGTAACATATTATGATGTTAAAAATGTTGATAAAATAAAAGCAAAAATTACAATTAAGTAAAATGTGATTTGTTCATTTAATATTTATTATTTGGAGACTATTATGAATAAACAAAAAAGTATAATTGTTGTATTATCTGTGATTATCGTAATCCTCATCATTTGTGTTGCAATGTTTGCACTTCCCACATTTAAAGAAGAATCCAAATTAGCAATTGTAGATAAAACAATTGATGAAGGGGGTAAGTTAGTTGTTGTATTAACAGATACTCATGGTATTGGATTGCCCGATGCAACAATCAATATAAAACTCACTGATGAAGATGGAATTACAATTGAGGAGGATGTTACAACTAATGATAAAGGAAAAGCTAAATTAAAAGTTGAAGAAAAAGGAAAATACTCTGTTGAATGCACATTTGATGGTGAAGGCAAATATGCTGCTAGTTCTCTTTCAGATAATATTAAAGTTAAAAAGGTATCAACCAAAACTGTTAGTGAAAAGAAAACTAGTAATTTTGATTCAGTATCAGGTTTAAGCGAAGATGGATATTCATATTATCCGGAGTATGGGCCGGCAGTCGATTCATTGGGCACTACCCGTGAAGATGCAATAGCAAATAACTGGCATTATATTCCTCAAACAATTGATGGACAAAATGCAGGATTGTATGTTCCTTATGATTCAAATGCCGGATGTTATCATACTTAATGAGTGGTCGTTAAAATGGAAAACAAAAACATAATCATAATTTTAATAGCAATAATAGTGGTTTTAGCGGTTGTTGCGGGTGTAATGTTTATGCAACCTGCTGCTAAAGAGCCGACTAAAGTTAAAATAACAAGTGATAAGTCACAATATGAAGGTGGCAAAGTAACAATACAATTAACAGATTTGAATAAAACTGCAATTTCAAAAGAAAAAGTAAACATCACAATTACAAATAAAAAAGGTAAAGTTGTAATCAATGAAACAATTAAAACTAATTCCAAGGGTAAAGCTAAATTGGATTTGGATTTAAAGAAAGGTAACTATACTGTAAATGTGACTTATGGTGGAAATGAAAATTATACTGGAAATAACACAACACAAAAGTTAACTATTAAAGAGGAAATTAAACAGACAGTTAGTATACAATCCAGTTCCTCTTCGACAGAATACAATGGCAGAGATTTAAGTGGAGGATCTGGTGAAAGCGTTGTAGTTGAAAGTGTTGATGAGGATAGTGGTGTTATAGAAGGTTATAAAGGTGGTAGAAAAGGCGTTTGGACCCCAAGCGGTAATTTTATTGAAGAGGGTGGAGGTTATTAAACAAATTTTTAATTTAAAATTAAGTATATCTGAGGTATTCTTATGGAAAACAAAAATATAATCATAATACTGATTGTGATAATTGTTATTCTTGCTGCAGCTGTAGGTGTGATGTTTTCTCAGCAAATAGCAAAAGAAAAGTCAAATTTAAAAATTGCCGATAAAAAAATCAATGTCGGCGATTCATTGGTGGTTGTGTTGACTGACAGTCACGGAAATCCAATCGAAAATGAAACTATAAGCATTAAACTCACTGATAATGACGGAATAACAATTGATGAGAAAATAACAACCAACTCCAAAGGAAAAGCAAAATTCAAGATGGAAGAAAAGGGCAACTATTCTGCTGAATGTAAATTTGAGGGAAATGATAAATATGCACAGGTCTCCATTGCTGACAATATCACCGTTAAAAAGGCAACTACTGAATTAGTTAGTAATGATCAAACATCAACCACAACTCATGCAAGCAAATATGCTCCTGATGGTGGAATATATCCGGAATATGGGCCTGAAGTTGATGCTCAAGGCATAACCAAGGAGTATGCAATTGCAAATGATATGCATTATCTTGAAATTACAGTAGACGGTGACAGGCCTGGAGAGTATGTGACAGTTGGAGGGTACACAGCCCGTGATTCAAATACCGGAACATACCATACATGAGGTGATATGATGGAAAACAAAAACATAATTATAATACTAATTGTAATAATTGTTATTCTTGCAGCTGCAATAGGATTTGCCATGTTTAATCCGATGCATGCAAAGGAACCTACAAAAATTAAAATTACAAGTGATAAGGAACAATACGAAGGTGGAGAATTGTCAATAACATTAACAGATTTGAATAAGACTCCACTATCAAAAGAAGTAGTTAACATTACAATAACCAACAGCAAAGGTAAAGTTGTTGTTGATGATGTTGTAAAAACTAATTCCAAGGGTAAGGCAAAATTGGATCTTGATTTGAAAAAAGGCAAATATAATGTTACTGTTACTTATGGTGGAAATGAAAACTACACTGGCAACAACACAACACAGAAATTAACAATTAAAGAAGAAGTTGTCAAAGCCGAACCTGCCAGTTCAAGTACAACTTCAAATACTCAAGTTGTAATGGGTGAAGATGGATATTATGCTCTTATTGATGGAAATGGTAATTTTATAAAAAATTTAGGTCCAAGTAAGAAATATTATCCAAATGTTCCGAATGCTGTGGATTATCCTAATGCGGGACATTGGTATGTTGATAAATCTAAATAAAGTGTCCAATAAAAAAACATTTCAAATTTAAAAGTATTCTGCTTCGGCAGTTACTTAATTTTTTTATTTTATAGGTGATAAAAATGGAAAACAATAAAATTGTAATAATTGGATTGCTTGTGGTCATTATAATTCTTTTAGCTGGCATTCTTGTTTTAATGCCAAGTATGAATAAACAAGATGATGCTGATATAACTAATGACACAATCTCTGATGAAAAGAATTCTGTTACACCAGACACTATAACGGTAGAATTACCCGAATATGACAAGACCTATACGGAAACCGTTGGGGAATACACTGTAGAAGCAGAAAAGTGGATGGGTGGTTCAGTAGGTGGATTTGAGGTGCACCTATATAAAAACGGTGAATCAGTTTACAAAGACTCTTATATGTCCCGTGCCTATTTCTACATGGATGGTGAGTGGAAATGGAGTGAATGGGGCAATGGTGAAGATGGTTATGATGGGTATCACAGATATCCGGTAAGCCAAGGTGTTGAAATCCAAGAAGTTGAAGTTAAATTTTAGGTGGTGCAACTGCACCTTCAATTTATTTTAATTTATCATGACCTAGACCATTTCACACTTCAATGATTCCATATAGGTTTAAATTAACTATTCTTTTATTTAACTATTAACGCCTTCGCCCACTACTAAAAACGAATCTTCACGTATATATCAAACAACCTGTTTACATTAATTTTTATTTTATACAAATGCTGCAGAAGACCTTAAATAGCTGATTGGGCATATATTGTATCACACCAAGGATAAATTGCGGGATCGTCTTCGTGTCGTGGGATGATTCCTTCTTTTTATACTTTATCATTGTAATTATTAATTGTAGACATATCAATTCACTTGAGGAGTAAACGACAAGCTCTTCATCTCTTTTTTACAGATAATTTCATTGTTAAAAAATATTTTGAATATCAATTACAAATCCTATGTTGCCATTAGCTATGATTTAATCCGTTTGATGACTGATTATTTTGATAGGTTATTGTGTAAAGTAATCTTTGCTCAATCATTATCATGATATTTTGGGAGCATTATTTCCGGAAGAGGTTATTCTTTGCTTTGTAGATGTCAAGCAACATTTTATATCATATTGGCGATATATAGTATTGTAAGAGTTGATTTTGTTATGGATAAAGAAACGTTTGAATTCATTCAAAGGTCTTCGTACAGACAGAGGGTTTTAAAAGCTTTAGATGAGGATGTGCTGATGCCAACCGAAATTGCCGAGCGCAGCAACATCAAAACTAATCACGTGAGCAAGGTATTGTCAGAACTGAAAAGTAAAGATTTGATTGAGATAATCAATCCTGAAATGCGTAAAGGGAGACTTTATAGATTAACAAATAATGGTAAATAGATAACAGATTGTTTGAAATAAATAAAGTAATACTAAAACTACTTTGTATTACTCAAAAATTTCATACAACCTATTTTTTTCAATGATGCGATATTTTACTCCAACACGATCCATTATTTCTTCTACACCTGCAATTTTACCTTCATTTATTAATTGAAGATTTATATTTTCATATCTTTTTCTAATTTCTGCAGGAGTAAATGTCATGTTATTATTCGTCTTTTTCTCAGTCCTACTATCTGTTAAACTTGTTGAGTGTTCGTAAGTTTTTTCCCTAGTTATAGTATTATCAATATCTTCTGTTAAATTTATTGAGTGTTTATAAGGTTTCTTCTGAGTTATAGTATTGTCAACATTTTCTATTAAATCTGTGGGTCGTTCTTTAGCATTTCCTTGATTTAATTCAATAGTTCCATTTGTTTCTTTAATCGTTTTATCGAAAAGTAAATCTTGAATTGCAATTTCAAATTTTTCTTTGACATTTGCTCGTAGAGATTTAAAACCTAAATATGTTGAAGCAGATTTGATTAAATCAACTTCAGAAGAGGAATATTGCAGTTTTAATGTGTAAATAATTGATTTTTCAATTTCTTTTGGATGAATGCGATCAATTTTAGGAGAATCTCTCCTTCTAACTTTCATTCCATCAAAATCGAAATTATTTGGCATATAAAACTCATAGTCTCGTTCAATTAAATTACTTCTGATTGCATTTAGTAAATATCCATCGATTTCGGTTTTAAAACTTTTAGTTGCTTTTCTATTCATTTCAACTTTCATAAAGTCATAAATATCCTCTTTATGGATAGGGCCTTCAGTTTCTACCAATCCAACAACATTTGTTAAAGGATAAGGACTATACGCATAATAGTTTTCATATTCCTCAAAATACTTGTCTAATTCTTCTTGTTTTTTGTCTTCTTGTGTTTTAACAACAACATTTGGTTTGTAATTGCTTTCAAACTTTTCAGCAATCATTTTGTTATCTTTATTTTTCATTGCATCTTCTACTGCATTTAGCAATCTTTCTTTTGCAGTTTGATTGACATGATACCAATCGGTAGACCATATCCTATGGAATTTCCATCCTAGACCTTCAAGAACTTCTTGTCTTAGCCTGTCCCTGTCTCTTGCTAATGGTGATGAATGGTAGGTTGCACCATCACATTCAATTCCTAGGATATATCTGTTTGAGTCATCTTTATCAACAATGGCCAGGTCTATTTTGTATCCTGCACATCCGACTTGCTTTTCAACAGTGTATCCTTCATCAGTTAAGAAGTTGTATACTGCTTCTTCAAATGGTGAGTCGAAATCATCTCCTGTATGGTAGTTTTCTGGGAATTCTCCATTTTCAGCATAGTATAGGAAAGTTTTGAGTGCTTCTACACCTCTTGGTGTTTTTTCAGTTGTGTGCATTAATGAAGATTTGAAGTTACAAAATACAACGCATTGTTTTTTAGCTCTTGTAATCAATACATTTAGTCTTCTTTCACCACCTTCTTTATTTAAAGGTCCAAAGCTTAATGATAGTCTATTATTTTGGTCGATACCATAACCCACACTTATTAATATGATGTCTCTTTCGTCTCCTTGTATGTTTTCAAGGTTTTTAACAAAGAAACCGTCTTCACCATCTTCATTGAAGAAGTGTTCTAAGTCAGGATGGTCTTTTAGTTTCTTTTCTAATATGTCCATTATGGTATTTCTTTGTTTTAGGTTGAATGTTCCGATACCTAAACTTCTGGAGTTTCCCCATTTTCTAAAGCAATCAAATGCATATTCTACAACATTTTCTGCTTCTTTAATGTTGTTTGTTCCGCCGCCTCTGTCATAGACTGTTGTTGGATCATATACAAATTTAAGTCCAAGGTCTTCTGATTCTTTTGTAGGTGAAGGGAAAACATATAACTCATTGTTATAGAATTCTTGATTGGAAACAGATATTAATGACTCATGGCGACTTCTGTAGTGCCATTTAAGCATTTTTGTTTCAAATGTGTTTTTACATAAGTGTAAAATACTTTCAATGTTTTCTGTTAAGCTTTCTTCATCATCGTCTTCATCAATGTCTAATTCTTTTTCAAAGAATGTTGTTGGAGGCAATTGCTTTGTGTCTCCCATAACGATATATCTGTTACCTCTTAGCATAGCACCTATTGAATCTTCAATTTTTACTTGACTTGCTTCGTCAAAAATAACATAATCAAAGTAAGATTCATATATTTTAGGATCTAAGTATTGTGCAATTGACAGTGGAGACATCATAAAGCAAGGTTTTATATACGAGATGATGTCGCTTGTTTCTGTTAAAATTCTTCTGATTGGTTTGATTTTTCTTTTTTTACCCATTTCTCTTTTTAATATGCCTAAACTAGATGTTGGTCCTGCAGCAATTGACATGTTCGGTCTGTTCCTACCTAAAACTTCACGAACCCTATATTTATTGGATTCAATTATGTTTTTATCTAATTTCTTGAATTTGGATAATTTTTCCTCATGTAATCTGGAATTAAATTCATCCAATACAGAATCATTGGTGAATATATCTTTTAAAGCAATATTGGAGAAATTGTAGTAAAATAAACTAGTTACCATATTTGATTTTATCTTATCTGCTTTGATGTATTCGATTAATTGTTTTGCGTATTTATCAGCATATTCATTACAATACTTAGTAAATAACCTATAGTCATTTAAGTTTTCAATATGTTCCAATAGCATATCAGTATTGCTTTTCATTTCAGGGACATCTGCAACATCCATGCTAGTTACAGCAAGTTCATTTTTAAAATGTAATTTACTGTTAATGTCATTATATTGCTTTTGGATTTTAGTTTTAACATCAGAAAGTTCATTTAAATATGAATCTAATATGTCAAATTGATTGGATTCAATGAATTCTATTGTTGTGTCATTAAAATAGTTGGAATCATATTGTTTTTTGAATTCTTGAATATTGTTTAATTGTTCTTTGAGTTTTCGGACATTAGACTTATGAGATTTCCAATCATCATTGAAGTAGTATGCACCAATATCGTCCATACTTTCAATTTCTTGCAGTAGTGCTTTTAGTTCAATGAGGTTGTTGACTTTCTCTTTAATTGTGTTATTTTGTACTGAAATCTGATATGAAGATAAATTGGATTTGATTCTGTCTAATTCAGAAACCCATGACAATAGCTTTTCAGATTCTACAACAATTTTATCATCATTGTTAGTTTCTGATTTGGAATATGCTGATATCTTGTTTCTTAGTTTAGTTAAATCATTATTGGCAGTGATAACTTTTTCAAAATCACTTTCAATTTGATCATCACTTACATCTGTGGTGTAATAACTTTTAAAGTTGTTTTTGATTCTTTTGTAATTGCCGTCAATTAATCGTTTGAAGAAAGAGTTCCTTTTAGTTTTGAATTCATTGAATTCTGCTTCAAGATTTGGATTTGTAAGGGCTTGTTCTAAATTGGATTCCTCAATGATGTTTTTGTTTGATTTGAAATCATCACTTATTGTTTTGAAATCTTCTTTATCTACGATTTCCATGTTGATGTTTAAGCCATCAATATTCCCTAATAATGTGTCAATTTCATTTTTCATTTCATCTAAATCTAAATCCATTACATCCAAATCAGTATTGCCAATTTTATCTTGGAATGTGGCTATGTCATTAATTAGTTTTTCTAAATCGTCACTATCTCTTAGCAATTTTAAATTTGGTCGAAGTATTTTCGAGTTGGATATTAAAGGTTCGATATTTAGATTATTTATTTTATCAACACCAATTAATTCATGAATGTTTGTATCCAATTCATCAAATTGGGTTAATATATTGGATAATTCTTCTAACTTTTCAGCTAATTCTTTGACCTCTGGTGAACTTAAATTATCAGGTGAAGTATTTCTCCATACATTATCTGAAACAGGTGATATCAAATCATAATATTTGACGATTTCATCCAATTTTCTAACTATCTCTCCTCTTTTTTCTTTATCTAACTGTGAAACATCGTCAATATCTAATTTCAGTATCTCTTGGTCATTATTAATTAATTCTTGACTGCGATATTCATATATTCCAATTAACTGAAATGGAGTCAACTCAGTATCCTCATATATGGTATGCAATTTGTCAACATATTCGTCTAAATCATCTTTTATTTCATCTAAATGTCTGAAATCACTTTCATCTGAAAGTTCTACAGCATCAATCTTCAAGGTACGTTCTATTTCATTTAAGAACTCTTTTTTGTTGGAATTTTTACCATGAAGTTCTAAGCATCCTTCACCTAAGCCAACACTATCTAATCTTGTTTTTACAACATCTAATGCTGCTTTCTTTTCACTTACAAATAATACTGTTTGTCCTCTTGCCATTAATTCTGCAATCAAATTAACAATAGTTTGAGATTTACCAGTTCCAGGAGGCCCCTCTACAACAAGATTTTTACCTTTTTTTGCCTCTTCCAAAACGGCAAGCTGAGACGAATCAGCATCCACAACATTATATATTTCAGTTGAACTCATCGAATTTAAATCCAATTCATTATCTGAATCAAAATTATGTTCATCAACATAAAATAAACTTTTAATCGGATGATTCTCTATTCCTGCCCAATTGTCTAAATTCAAGTCTTTAAACATTACAAACTTTTTAAAATTAAAACTAGATAAAAAAATATCTTTAGATATTTTCCAACCAGGTTTATTGGCTATAATGGACTCTATCTCTTTAAAATAAGTTATCAAATCTTGTTCTGATTCAAATTCCTCAAAATCAGGTATTTCAACACCTTGCTCTTGAAGCTTGTATATCAATGATAAATTAGACCTTACCTCATCCCCATTCCAATTAACAGTAAATGGTTTTGAAATGGAAGTTCTTTCAATAGTCATTGGAACTAAAACCAATGGAGCTTTATGAATACCCTCTTCATAGTCAATTTCTTTCCATTCCAAGAAACCTAATGCCAAATAGAAATCATTGTAACCTTGTTCTTCAAGAACTGTTTTATTGTCACGGTAAAGATGGGTTAATTTTTTTTGTAATTCGTTTTCATCATATTTTGTTTGGAGAAATTTATCTACATGAGTATCTTTTAATTCAGCATTGGAATCCCAAGTATTATCTAACAATGCATCTTCATCAAGCGTCTCGTTAGATAGGAATTTCATCTTTTGTTCGTTAACAACAAGAATATTGTACAAAGAAGCAATGTCTTCATCAACGATTTCAATATTCTTTTTCCTAGGTCTAAAATTCAACAAGTTATTTCTCAAACTCATATCCAAAAGACTATCTCTTAAACCTTCAATCGTGTTTTGTAAATCCAAACTTGCGTAACTCATTTTCAAACTTCTCCTGGTCAAATTCAATGACAATTTCTATTCCTTCGCCGTTGTCATCTTCTTTTTCATATAAAAATGCTTCGATATCAATAATGATTTCTTCAATTTTATCTAAATTTATATCGTAAACTGTATATTTGACTGTTTTATGGCCAGTAAATTCAGGTTCAAACAGTCCACTATCAAAATAAAAACTAGTACTATCCATATGAATGGTAGAGAATTCTTCATCGTTAAATGTGTAATTTAAACAAATTTCTGAATTAGATTTATCATATTTTTTAAAATTATCAGAATTAGCATTGACATCACAAATAATTGTAAGATTATGCTTATCAGTATTACCTACTTCTTCAATATTCAAATCAAAATTAGACAAACTAATATTAATTTCATCTTCATCATACAGATTATATACTTCAATCAGACCCAATAATCTTTCCTTTTCATAATCTAAATCCATCAAAACCGCACCATTCATGTTTGTTCACCTGTTTCTTCATACACAAAATCCAACAAATCATTTTTCAATCTTTCTTTGAGTTCTGGATTGTTGTTAATCTTGTTGTAAAAAGTATCATTGCTTTCATAAATTGTTACAAGTTCATCTTCAAAGATATTGCCGAATATAGCTGCAACATTTTCGCGTGGATTACTTTTTACTTTAGTTATGAAACCCTCATCAGACATTATGTGATTAGCGATTTGTGTTACGAATAAACTGTCTTCATCTGTAAAGTCAGTAGCAAATGCTTCGTTTAATGCTTCCAATATCTGTGACAATCTTGTTTTTTCTTTATCATTAAACACACTTGGAATTCCGCCACTAATTCCAGTTAATTCTCCTTCACCATCATTAAGAATTATAGATCCGCCTTCGTCACGAGTATCAATCTTATAGGAATCCATGTCAACATCATCAAGTAATCCTCGAATTATGTCAGGCACCTGACCTGGCAGTAATCTGTTTAAGAATTTGATGTAAATGTAAAGTTTCTCCAAGCTTAAATCACTAAATGGCAATAACTGAGCCATAAAAGAATACAAACTTTGATATCGCCTAAGTAATTTTTTGAATAAGAGTTTGTCTTTGTCATCAGATATTCTTTTAAATCTTTTGACAGGTTCTTCCAAAAGGTTATGTAACTTGGATTGATGAACACCTTTTTGATATGCTTTTACAAACTCTTCAACTTCTTCTTCGTCAAATATCATTCCTTTGTAAATTTCTTCCATTAAATCATAAAGGATATGATAGTCTGTTTCTTTTTCAAGTGATGTTTGACCATAATATGGCTCAAATGATTCACGAATTGTGTCAGTATCATTAACGAAGTCCAAAATTAATGTATCGTCTTTGTGTGGTGCAATTCTATTTGCACGACTCAATGTTTGAACTGCTGCAACGCCTCTAAGCATCTTATTAATATACATTGTATGTAATAACGGTTGGTCAAAACCAGTTTGGAACTTGTTAGCAACAATGAGAATCTTGTATTCGTCACTTTTGAACGCTTCTTTTACAGATTTATTAGTATCGTTAATGTTGGCTTCAGTGTACTCTATTGTGTCCTGTTTGATTGTTCCTGTGAATGCTGCCAATGTTTTTATCGGCAAGTTTCTGGCTTTAATTTGTCTGTCAAATTCCAATTTATATAAAACCGCTTCTTTCCTACTGCCAGTAACAAGCATAGCTTTTGCTTTACCTTTGATTTTATGGATAGTTGAGTTCATAAAGTGATCCAACATTATTTCAGTTTTTTCTTTAATTGCATGAGGATGCAACTCAACAAATCTTCGCAGTACCCTTTTTGCTTTATCCTCATCGAATTCTGGATCATCTTCAACAGTTTTCACTAATTTGAAATAAGTAGGATACGTTAAGTAATTTTCCAACACGTCAAGGATGAAACCTTCTTTAATTGCTTGTTTCATGCTGTATAAATGATGAGGTCTAAAATCACCAAATTCAGCATCTTTTTCACCAAACATTTCCAAAGTTCTAGCTTTTGGAGTAGCAGTGAATGCAAAGAAAGATAGGTTAGGAGTGTTTCTTCTTTTTTCCATTTCATCTAAGAGTGCTTCATCGTATTCATCTTCAGCTTCATCTAAAGTATCTTTGTCTGCTTCAGCATTAGTTAAACCTTCACGTAAATGCTTTGCATGAGAACCTGATTGAGAAGAATGAGCTTCATCAACAATAATTGCATAATTGCGGTCTTCAACATCTTCAATCTTATCCAAAATATATGAAAACTTATGTAATGTAGTAACCACAATATTAGTTCCAGATTTAATAGCTTCAGCTAACTGCTTGGAGTCTTTGTCAATCTTTTCAACAACACCTTGCTTTCTTTCAATAGCTTTAACTTGGTCTTGTAATTGAGCATCAATAACTTTACGATCGGATATTACAATAACCATATCATAAATCCTTTTGTTGTTGTCATCGAATTTGTTTAGTAATCCATGTGCTAACCATGCAATTGTTTTGGTTTTACCTGATCCCGCACTATGCTGGATGAGATAGTTGTGGCCAGGTTCTGGCTTATCTAACAGCATGTTGACACAATCTAATTGATGGAAACGAGGAAAGATTACAGTTTCGTCTTCTTCAAATATAAAATTATTAATCAAACGTGATAATTGGTTCTTTTGAAGTATTTCCGTATATAAGTAAGAAGTATTATAATCATCTTTTACTTCAGGGTTTTCAATTCCTTTGTTAAATGGTAAAAATCTTGTTTTAGCGCCATTAAGTTTAGTGGTCATCTTTATTTCTTCATTGCTCATAGCAAAATGCACTAAACAATTCTTGAATAAGGGTTCACGAGGGTCACGAGTAAACTTATACTGGTTAACAGCATTGTCAACACTTTGGGTAAAAGTATTTTTCAATTCAATAGTTGATATGGGGATACCATTAATAAATATAACCAAATCCAAACGATTACCTTTATCCTTGTTTTGATATTCCAACTCATCAACAACAGAAAAAATATTTTTATTGAATTTGGCTTTCAATTCAGGGTTAAGAGTGCTGTTAGGTCTTGGATAAAACAAATCAAATTTAGCAATATCACGGAATCCTTCTCTCAAAACAGCAATAGTTCCTTTCTTCTTAATCTGTCTAACCAAAGACATGATAAATCTCACTTCAGCATTAGACTTATTATGCTTCGCAAACTTCTTCCATGCCTTAGGTTGAGTGGCATGAATAAAATTCAAAACCAATTCAACATCCAAACAAGAAGTAACATCATAATCATTAGTTGTTCTTTTCACATAACCTGTGCCAGTAAGATAAGCAATAATATCATTTTGGAAGCCTTTTTCAGAAGTGTCTGAACTCATATTTCCTCACCTCGAACATCAATTTTGCCAGTAACTACATGATGAATTAAAGAAGTTTTATACTCTTCAAGAAGATTAATGTTATCTTGAATTTTAGATGTGGTTTCATTAATTTTTGTAATTCTATTTTGCAAATACTTTGCAATTTCAATTTGAATTTCATATGGAGGTCTAATCACTAAACATTCTTTTATATCATTTAAGTAAACTCCTTTTTGTGCACTTTGTTTAGCTTTAACAAGTAATTGTGATTGGAATATTTGTGATTTAATAAAATAATTATAATAATAGGGATTGTCATAAGTAAGTCTTATGAATGACACACTTCTTTGAAATGCTAAGGGGAATTCTTTATCATAAACACATGATCTTCCTATTGTTCCAACTATTGTCATTAATAAATCATCTTTTTTAGGGAATCCATTAGAAACAATAGATAGAAAATTATCTTTACTTATGCAACTTTCAGTTTTCGATATGTTGATTTTGTCATTAAAGATATTCTTAGCACTTAGCAAAGGTTCTCCATCATCTACACGTTCAAAAGACCCATGAGTTCCATCTTTAATAAGATTAAAAAGTCTTTTGAATAAAACAACATCCCAGTTTTCAGGAATTTCACCAATCCATTCAACACCAGAATCTTTCATAGGCACATCAGAATCTAAACCTTTAGTAACTACTTGATTAATTAAAGCAACTCTTTTTTCCTCAAGTAATTCGATAAGTTCTTCATTTTTAGCAATAGTTGCATCAATTTTAGCAGTTTTTTTGTCTAAGTAGTTAGCTATTTGTTGTTTTAATCCATTATCAATGTCAAATATTTCAAAATTGCCAATATCTTCATTACTTATGTTCTCTTGTGCAGAACCATCTGCAATTAAATTTATTTGTTTTTTAATCAAATCAGAACTTAAAATATATTTATAGTAATTAGATGAATCAGAACTTAATTTTCCAACTCTTTGATTTAATAGTATTTTTTCGTTAGTTTTTGGCACCTGTCCAATTTTTCCAATTGTTGCTCCAGTTAGTGCTATTAGTATGTCTCCAGATTCCACCAAAAATTCTTTCATCATGGTGGCATATTCTAAGGGTAACCTTTTACAATTGTTAAAATCTATTGTACCATTAGTTATATCTCCTATTCTAACTAAAGGAATACCCTCTTCGGTAAAATCATCACTTTTAAATGCATATCCTCCACTTAAATTGAAACAATGTTTAGCTTTAATAGTGTCCCATGTAGAAGGTAT
Organism: Methanobrevibacter sp.; assembly: GCA_022775905.1. Lineage (NCBI taxonomy): Archaea > Methanobacteriati > Methanobacteriota > Methanobacteria > Methanobacteriales > Methanobacteriaceae > Methanobrevibacter > Methanobrevibacter sp. The sequence continues at coordinate 8,617 of JALFJX010000036.1, read as the reverse complement.
TTTATCAATCCAGAACATTTTTGATTCTTTATATTCATCATAAGTTTTGTAACTCATAATATCAATCCTTGAGCAAATCTTGTATTTCTTTAGTTACTTTGTTAATATCTGATTCTATTTCTTCCAATGGTCTTGGAGGTTCATATACATAGAAATATTGTGTGAAATTAATTTCATAACCAATTTTGTTCTTTTTATCATCATACCATGCATCAGAGTAATATTTTTTTACTTCTTCTTCAAAGTAATCATCAATATTTTGAACCAATGGAATCTTTTCTGTATCACGAAGGTTACTGTCTGCCTTTGGTTTACCTTTTTTATCAGTTACATATTTTGCTGTGTCATCATGTTCTGATAGTTTTTCGATTACATTTTTGATGAATGCTGGTTTAAAATTAAATTGATTTAATGCCTGTTTAACCTTAGCTTCGAAAGTATCCCAGTCTGCATATAATTCATCTCCTATTGTGAGTAATGCTTCTTTAATTGCTTCTTGTTGTTTTTTACCTTCTTCTTCCTCAGCCATTTTTGTTTCAAGGTCTTTACTTTTGCTTTCAGCTAATTTTTTAAATTGAGCATAAGAATATAAGTTTTCAAGTCTTTCTGGAGTTGCTTGGTAGTTTAGTTGCATTGGTCTTTCAACAGTTATTTTTGTGTATCCGAAGTCTTCATTGTCAAAGATTTTGACTTTATCATTTTCATTAAATTCTTTATATATGTTTACAATGTTAATAATAGATTTTTCTGGTATTAAGTGTCTTTTACTACCTAAAGATTTTCTCATTCCAACAAATTCTTCACGTGCATCTATTAATTGTACTTTTCCTTCCCTTTGTAATGTTTTTTCATTTGTCAATACCCATACATATGTTCCAATTCCTGTGTTGAAAAATAGTTGGTCAGGTAATGCGATGAGTGCCTCGAGATAATCATTTTCAAATATCCATTTTCTTATGTTACTTTCGCCTGATCCTGCATCCCCTGTAAACAATGGTGACCCATTTGTAATTACTGCTATTCTTGATTTTCCATTATCCTTCATTTTTGATATCATGTGTTGGATAAAGAGTAGTTGTCCATCAGATTTACGTGGCAGTCCTGCCCTAAATCTTCCATCAAATCCTAGTTCTGCTTCAGCATCAACCACTTCTTTATCTTGTTCCCAGTCACGACCATATGGTGGATTTGAAATCATATAATCAAATTTATTATCTTTTAATTGGTCATTGGATAGGGTGCTTGATGGTCCTTTGATGTTTTCTGCATCTTCTCCTTTCATTAACATATCTGCTTTACATATAGCGTATATTTCATCGTTGATTTCTTGGCCGTACAGTACCACATCCATGTCTGGATTAGTTTTGGTGATGAATTCTTTGCAGCTGGTGAGCATCCCTCCAGTTCCACAAGCTGGATCGTATACCAGTTTGATGGTTCCTGTGCTTTCTTCTTCTCCTACAAATAACAACTCTGTCATTAGTTTAACTACATCTCTTGGTGTGAAGTGCTCTCCTGCTTCTTCATTGGATGTTTCAGAGAACTTACGTATGAGTTCTTCAAATATTGTTCCCATATCGTGGTTGGATATATTTTTAGGTGATAAATCAAGGCTTGTTTCGTTAAATTTTTTAATCAATAAGTATAGTAGGTTTGCTTTGGATAGTTTTGCTATTTGTTTTTCAATGTCAAAGTTGTCCAGAATGTCTTTAACATTTTTACTGAAACTATTGATGTAGAATTTTAGATTTTCTTCTATGTTGTCTGGATCTTGTAATAATATTTCAAAGTTGAACTTGGAATAGTTGTAGAATCCGAGTTTACGACCATTTTCATCAACTGCTTTTGCATTTAGAAGGGGTGCGATGAATTCTGTTTTGTTTTTGTTAGCTTCGTATGTATCAACTACATCTTTTTTGGAATACTCTAATACACTATCAAATCGTTTAAGCACGGTAAACGGTAAGATTACCTTTTGGTATTCGTTTCTTTTGTATGCTCCTCTTAGGGTTGAGTCTGAAATGCTCCATATGAACACTAATGTTTGTCATATTTTATCACCTTTTAATATGATATTTATTTTTGTGTTTAACAGGTTATAATTTTTATGATAATACAATATTGCTTTGCTATTGTAAAATTGTCGATAACTGGCGAAAGCTCATCTGGGTCATATTCAATTGCAACTGGGTCGCTAAAATTAGGTAGTTATGGATGAAAGTTGGTAGAAATGAGTGTTTTTGCAGGATCTAGTATATACTGGGTGAGCTGAATAGTGGATAGTTGTCGAATAGTGATTGTATTGTTGATGAAGATTTGATAAAAAGGTAAAAATAAGGATAATAATTTATAAAAACAATATACTATTCACAAAAGATTGGCATTTGTGGTGTATGATATTATGTAAATTTTAATCATAAATTTTTAGCAAAAAAACTTACCTATTTTTGTACAATCTTTTAACTTTTTGTATATTAATCATACATGTTTTGCTATGACTAGTATTTGGAATCTAATTTCTCAAATACTTTTTTAATATTTACTTTTGTTTCAAAACAGCCTGTTTTTTCAAGTAGTGCTCCTTGAGGGCAAAAATCTGATAATAACATCATCATCTGGTTTAAATCCTCATGACAAGCTACACCGAGAACTGCCTTGAACTTATTTTCCATAACTATTTTTTTAACAAAACTTGATCCAGGTACAATATATAACTTGTATCCCATTGGTTCTGCTTTTTTCTTGATGACACCTATGGAACATAATCCACATTCAGTACAGTTTAATCCTTCTTTTTGGAGTGTTGCAGGGCAATCTCTATGTCTTAAACAGTGAGGTAAAAAGATTAATGTTTTTTCAGCAGGAACTGATTTGAATTTTTCTTTATTTAATTCATCTCTAACTCTAATTGCAATATCATCAATAAGATATTCATCTAGTTTAAGGAAATTTGCTATTGATTTAAATGGAAAATATAGGGAGTCAACAACAAACAATATGAATCTTGGAAATTTGATTTTATTTTTTCTAGCAAGTAAAACTCCTAAAATTATAATCACTAAGAACAATATTATGATTAGTATAGCTAGAAAAACTACTGCTTGACCTATAATTGTATAAAATGAATCAATAATCATGTTTTAACCTAAAATTTTTCAATTGTGAAATTATCAAACTCTTTATTTAATTTAATTCCAGTTTGTGTTTTTATTATTTTAAGTCCAGATAAACTGTCACAAGAACATAATACATTCTGTTCAGGATGGGTTCCAGGAATAATATTGCAATTTAGGTTAACTTCATCTCCAATTGATATGACAGTTTCTAAACGTTTGGTGGATGGATGATCTTTATTCAAGATTACAAGTGGGGAAGATTCTTCACGGCTTAGGTATGCCTGTGAACGAATTGCTCTTTTGTCTTTTTTAAAGTTTGATACGGCAATAATATCATTTGATTCTAAAAATTGCACTATTTCTTCGTTATCTTGTGTTGCAATGAATAGCATTTTATTTTCATATGCTACTTTGATTATACCTACGATTCCGGTTTCTCCTTCAAGAAATAGTATTTCATCATTTTTAAAATCAATATTCATATTATCACTAAAAAATAAAAAAAGAGAGTAAAATAAATTTACTCTGCAAGTTCAACGTTGTCGCTTTGGCAAGATGGACAAACTACTTTTCTTCCAAGTCCTTTAAAGGAATTTCCACAGTTTTTACAATGGTATTTTTTTGTTTTTAATTTTTTTAAATCAATATCGGCCATTGGCCCTCCACTTGAACACATTAAAAATCACCTTTAATATTACTATATATAATATTATATATTATATTAATGCTTTATTATTCTCTGAAGATCTTTGATTTTTTCAAGAACTTTTTCATCAAGTGTTAGGTCATATTGCAGTTCATAGAAATATAATGCGCTGTTCAGGTCTTGTTTTTTATCATATCTATCTGATAGAGCATTTAATCTTTCTAAAATAAATGGATTTGGGCCAATTTGTATTTTTTTACTTTCAATTAGATTTATGCATTCTTCTAAGCTTAATTCAGCTTTTATTCCTTTTGATTGTATGTGTTGGAGTTTGGTATATGCAAGAGGATTTAATTCATATTTCATGCTGTAATTATATAATGCAGCTGCAATTTCAAAATTCATCTCTTCCATATAGAACTGACCTAAATTTCTGTAGCATCTGGCAATATCCTGTGGATAGTATGCATATTCCAATGCTTGTGTTGTATATATGAAAAACTTATTAAAACGGGGTGCTTTAATTTTATAGATGTCTGACAACTCCAGAAGTATTCTTGAAGATACTGGATTAAGTTTCAATGCTTTTTTAAGATATTTTTCAGCATTTTCCAAATCTTTTGTCTCTAAAAGCAAGAATCCATATACATAATACAAGTCAAGTAAAGGTTGGTTCTGAGATATATGTCTTATCTCTTTTTCAGCACCAATATATTTATTGAATATGTCTTCTTCTAGTTGATTGGTGAAGTAATGATATTCATTTACTGCATCATCTTCAAATGGTGGTCTGAAGGTTTTCATGAATTCGTCAAGTTTCTCCAAAGCATCAGCATATTTTCCATTTTCAATCATTGGAAATATTTCTTCTAGGATATCAATTATTGGTGTGTCATTTTCTGAAATTTCAATATATTGCCTTTTCTCTTCATCAGTTAAGCAGTCCCACATCATACGGGAAATCTCTTTGGTAATTTCCACATTGTAAGGGTGATCTTTATATTTCTCCATTTGTGATGCCAGGTATTTTCTGTTTAAATCCTTATTTTCACCCAAATTTAATTTAATTTCTTTTATTATTTCTTCATACATTAAAACACCTTAAGTAAGTTTAATAAGTAATGTTTTTATATAACTTCTAATCCATATTATATATGTATAAAAACTTAGTTTTATATTATTTTATTAGAAAATTTTAAAGGTGATTAAAAAATGGCAAATCAACCAATTTTCATCCTTCCTGAAGGGACTGAAAGATATTCAAAAAGAGATGCTTTAAGAATGAATATCACTGCTGCTAAAGTATTAGCAGGTATTGTAAGAACTACTTTAGGTCCTAAAGGTATGGATAAAATGTTAGTTAATTCAATGGGTGATGTAACTGTAACTAATGATGGTGCAACTATCATGAGTGAAATGGATATTGCACAACCTGCAGCTAGAATGCTCGTAGAAACCGCTAAAAAACAAGAAGAAATTGTTGGTGACGGTACTACATCAGTTGTTGTTATTGCTGGTGAATTATTAGCTAAAGCTGAAGAATTATTAGATGATGGAATTGCAACTTCTGTTGTTGTAAAAGGATTCAGAAATGCAACAGAAAAAGCAGTTGAACTTTTACAAGGTATTGCTGTAGATGCTGATGATAAAGAAACTCTTAAAAAAGTAGCTGTAACTGCAATGAGTGGTAAAGGATCAGATTACGCAAAAGAACACTTAGCTGACCTTGTTGTTGAAGCAGCATTAAGAATCGAAGAAGACGGAAAATCCGACATTGATAACATTAACATTCAAAGAGTCTCCGGAGATGCTGTTGAAGATTCATTCTTAGCTGAAGGTATTGTAATTGATAAAGCACCTGTTTCTAAAGCTATGCCTAAAGATATTGAAGATGCAAAAATCGCTATCATGAAATATCCTATTGAATTAAAAGATATCAACACTGATGCTAAAATTGACATTACCAGTCCTGAACAATTTGAATTGTTCTTAAACCAAGAAGAAGAAATGATTAAAGACATGGTAAACAAAGTTGTTGATTCTGGTGCTAACGTATTATTCTGTCAAAAAGGTATTGATGACATGGCTGAACACTACTTGAAAAAAGCAGGAGTCATGACTTTCAAAAGAGTTAAAAAATCTGACATGGAAAGAATCGCAAAAGCTACTGGTGCTCAATTAGTAACTGATATTGAAGATTTATCTGAAGACAAATTAGGTTCTGCAGGCCATGTATATCTCGATAAAATATTTGACCATGAATTAACTTTCATCGAAGAATGTGAAAATCCAAAAGCTTCTTCCATTGTTCTCAGAGGTAGTACCCGTTACGTAACCGAACAAATCTCAAGAGCTATTGATGATGCTTTAGGAGTAGTTGCTGCTACTATCGAAGAAGGTAAAGTTCTCATCGGTGGAGGAGCTTGTGAAATCGATTTAGTAAAACAATTAAGAGACTATGGTGAAACCGTAAGTGGAAGAGAACAATTAGCTATTTTAAAATATGCAGAAGCATTAGAAGTTATTCCTAGAACTTTAATTGAAAATGCTGGTTTAGACACCATCAACTTAATTGCTGATTTAAAAGCTGCTCACGAAGACTCTAACTTAATCGGTATCAATGTATTCACTGGTGAAGTTGTAGATATGAAAGAAGCTGGAGTTATTGAACCTTTAAGAGTAAAAATCCAAGCTTTACAATCTGCAGGTGCTGCTAGTGAAATGATTTTACGTATCGACGATATGATTGCAGCAAGAAATGCACTTAACTCTACTGGACCTGATGAGTCTGGTAATGATGCTAGTGGTATGCCTCCTATGCCTGGTATGGGTGGAGGAATGCCTCCAATGATGTAAAATTAATTTTGATTTTACATTTTTTATTTTATTTTTTTCATGAAAATTTTCAAATAATTTTATGCTTGTTTTATAGGTAATTTTAGTTAATTTGTGCTTTATTTTATTTTTTTAACACTCTAATCGTTTTTTCTTTATTCTACTTTATTTTTTGATATTATTCATTTAACTTGTTGTTTTTTGTTCTAACTTGAATTAAATCAATGATTTTATATTAGATAAGTTTTAATAATGTGTTATTTCATATGATAAGCTCTAACATTGATGTTTATAAATTTATATTGTTTTTTTTTCTTGAAATTTTCTATCCTATTGTATAGTTATTCTATTAATTAATTTAAGTCTATTTTCACTTAATATTTTATTTTTACAATATTTTAATCTTATTTTTAAAAATTAAACGCATTTAAATGGAATTTGGAAATAAAAAGATTTATATAAAGTATTTGTATATAAAGTGGGATATATAAATCTCATGGATGTTGAAAAAATTGATATGGAGGTAAAATATTTTGAACAAAAAAATATTACTCACTTTTCTTTTTGTGTTTACAGTAATTTTGTCTGTCAGTGCAATTTCGGCTAGTGATGTAAATGTTACAGATTCATACACGTCAAGTGTAGTAGATGATGCATCAAATGTCGCAGTTCCAACAGAGAATGTTAACGATTCATCAGTACTTTCTGAATCTAATGTTGATGATGTATCATCTCAGTCTTCTGGATTTGAAAACTCAAATACTTTATCAACTAACTCGGACAGTAACTCTTTAAGTAATGCTAGTGAAGTTAATAATACTACTGTTGAGCCTCAACCTATTGAGGTATCCAAAACCATTACTTCAAAAGATGTTACTAAATATTATAAAGGAAGTGCAAGCTATTCAGCGACATTTTTAGATAACTATGGTAATCCATTATCCGGTACTAATGTTAAAATAACTGTTAATGGTGTTACTTACACTAAAAAAACTAATGCTAATGGTGTTGCTTCTTTAGCAATTAATCTTAAACCTGGAACATACAAAGTTGTTTCAGAAAATCCTGTTACTGGATATAAGTTAACCAATACATTCAAAATTTTATCTACTATTAAATCAAGCGATATTACTAAAGTTTATGCAGATAGTAGAAAGTTTTATGCAACCTTTTTGAAAAGTAATGGTAAGGTGTTAGCTAATACCTACATTAAGTTTAAGATTAATGGAAAAACATTTTCTAAGAAAACTAATGCTAATGGTGTTGCAAGTCTTTCAATGAAATCACTTAAAGCAGGAACATATAAGATTGTTTCTTATAATAAGGATGGTTTGACTAAAACCAACACAGTTAAAGTAATTACTAAAACTAGTTCCAAACTTGTTACTAGTGAATATAATTTCCTTAAAAGTGATAGTAAGACTATTAAAGTTACTTTGCTTAATGGTTTAGGATATGCTCCAGAGGCAGGTAAAATAATTAAGTTCACTGTTAATGGTAAGACATATTCTGCTAAAACCAACAGTAAAGGTGTAGCTTCACTTAAATTACCTTACTTGAAAGAAGGTGTTTATACAGTAAAATACAGCTTTGCTGGAAATACAGTTTATTCCAAGTCCAGTGCTTCTAATAAATTGTATATTTTCCCAAGTAAAACTGCAACTTTCACTGTTAAAAGTACAACTACATTTGGTAAAGGTGCAAATACTCCGTTTAAAGTTGCTTTAACTTCAGGTACTGTTCCTTTAGTGAAAAAAACAGTCGTACTTACTGTAAACGGTAAATCTTATACTAAAACTACTGATAGTAATGGGGTTGTTTCATTAAATATTGGATTGGATGTTGGAAACTATACTATGACATATAAATTCAATGGTATTTCTAAAGTAAATGCAAAAACTGGATCTTCTTCTATTACAGTAAAAGAAAGAACTTCTACTAAACTTACTTGGAAAAGTGGAACATCATTCTATCAAGGTACTCAAACCTACAAAGTTTTGTTACAAGATGCAAACGGTAA